>NZ_JANX01000058.1 GCF_000767795.1 Inquilinus limosus MP06
GGCGGCGATCGACCGGCTGTTCGCCGACGACCCGGCGGCGCTCGCCGTTATCCTGGGCCTGAGCCAGGGCCTGTCGGCCGAGGAGATCCGGGAGCGCACGGGCCTGTCCGAGACCGAATACGACTCCACGCGCAAAAGGATGAGGCGGGCGCTGCTGCGCCACGGCCTCACGGGATCGCCATGACGCATCGACCCGACCGCGCGCTCGAACGCCTTCTGGACGCGCTGGAGGCCGAGCTAGCCGCCGCGTCCGAGGACGAAATCCGGCAGATTGCCGCCGAGGCCCGGCGCAAAGTCTCCTACGCCGCCTGGGATGTCCGCGACGTGGTCGGGCGCGCCGGGGCTGCAGACGCCACATCGCCGGAGGCTTCGGTCGCGCCGGCCGAGCGTCCCGGGCTGCCGCCGCATCGCTGGCACTGACGGCCGGTTCAACACCGGACTTCGCAGCCCTGATCCGCGGCGACAGGCCACCCTCTCCGGGCGCGGCAACCTGCTAGCCTGTGACGGCACGTTGCAAACGTCACCCATCCACGACCGTCACCAACGGAGAGTCGCATGGAATACCGTCAGCTCGGCGGATCCGGCCTCAAGGTTCCCGTGCTCAGCCTCGGCACCGCCACCTTCGGCGGCGCCAACGAATTCTTCCAGCGCTGGGGCAGCACCGATGTCGCCCAGGCCAGCCGCATGGTCGATCTGTGCCTGGAGGCCGGGGTCAATTTCTTCGACACCGCCGACGTCTACAGCCAGGGTGTGTCGGAGGAGATCCTGGGCCAGGCCCTGAAGGGCCGGCGCGACAAGGTGCTGATCTCGACCAAGGCCACCTTCAGCATGGGATCGGGCCCGAACGATGTCGGCTCGTCGCGCTACCACCTGATCCGCGCCTGCGAGGCCAGCCTGAAGCGGCTGGGCACCGACCATATCGACCTGTACTTCATGCACGGCTTCGACGCGATCGCCCCGGTCGACGAGACGCTGCGGGCGCTGGACGACCTGACCCGCAGCGGCAAGATCGGCTATATCGGCGCCTCCAACTTCTCCGGCTGGCACCTGATGAAGGCGCTGGCGACCTCCGAGCGCTACGGCCTGGCCCGCTACGTTGCCTATCAGGGCTACTATTCGCTGATCGGCCGCGACTATGAGTGGGAGCTGATGCCGCTCGGCCTCGACCAGAAGGTCGGGCTGATGGTGTGGAGCCCGCTGGGCTGGGGCCGCCTCACCGGCAAGATCCGCCGCGGCCAGCCTGCCGGATCCGGCCGCGTCGCCTCCGGCGGCGATGTCGGCGGGCCGCCGGTCGAGGACGAATACCTGTACGACGTGGTCGACGCGCTCGACCGGGTGGCGCAGGAGACCGGCAAGACCGTGCCGCAGGTGGCGCTGAACTGGCTGCTGCAGCGGCCGACCGTCGCCAACATCGTCGTCGGCGCCCGCAACGAGGAGCAGCTGAAGCAGAATCTCGGGGCCATCGGCTGGACTCTCACCCCGGAGCAGGTGGCGCTGCTGGACGACGCCAGCCACCGCATCCCGGCCTATCCCTACTGGCACCAGACCGGCTTCGACAGCCGCAACCCGAAGCCGACCGCCTGGAAGAAGCGGGAGGGGTAAAGACCACCCTTCCCCGTCATTGCGAGGAGCGCAGCGACGAAGCAATCCAGGGGCCGGTCCACACCGGCCCCTGGCTTCGCTCGCAATGACGGGTCTGGTTGCGAGGCCTCTCTAATCGCCCCTCACGACACCGCGGTCAGCTTCGGCTTTCCGGCACCGGTGCCGAATTCGCCGGGATGCAGCTCATGCGCCCCGGCCGGCTGACCGCCGGCGCCGATGCCGAGCGCCGGGAACAAGAGCTCGGCGACATTGTAGGCCTCCTCCAGATGCGGGTAACCGGAGGCGATGATGGTCTCGATGCCGAGATCCTGGTATTCGCGCAGCCGCGCCGCCACCGTCTCCGGGTCGCCGACCAGGGCGGTGCCGGCGCCGCGCCGCACCAGACCGATCCCGGCCCAGAGATTGGGCCCGACCAGCAGCCTGTCGCGCCGGCCGCCATGCAGCGCCGTCATCCGCTTCTGGCCTACGGAATCCGATCCGTCGGCCAGCTTCTTCTGGGCCTCGGCGATGGCGTCGTCGGAGACGTCGCGGATCAGCCGCTCGGCGACCCGCCAAGCCTCTTCCTCGGTCTCGCGCACGATCAGGTGGAGGCGCATGCCGAAGCGCAGGGTCCGGCCGCGAGCCGCCGCACGGGCCTTGGCGGCCTCGATTTTCTCGGCCACCTGCTCCAGCGGCTCGCCCCAGGTCAGGTAGGTCTCGACCTGGTCGGCGGCGAGGTCGAGTGCCGCGTCGGAAGAGCCGCCGAACCACAGCGGCGGATGCGGCCGCTGCACCGGCGGGAAGGACAGCTTGCCGCCCTTCACCTCGAGGAACTTGCCGTCAAAGTCGACCGTCTCGCCGGCCAGCAGGCCGCGCCAGATGGTCAGGAACTCCGCCGCCTGGGCATAGCGCGCGTCGTGGTCGAGGAAGACGCCGTCGCCGGCCAGCTCGGCCGGGTCGCCGCCGACCACGACGTTGAGCAGCAGCCGGCCTTGGCTGATGCGGTCCAGCGCCGCGGCCTGGCGGGCGAAGAAGGCCGGCGTGGCCACGCCGGGGCGCAGCGCCACCAGGAAGCGCAGCCGCTTGGTCGCCGTGGCCAGCGCCGTGGCGGTGATCCAGGCATCCTCGCAGCCGCGGCCGGTGGGCAGCAGCACGCCCTTGTAGCCGAGCCGGTCGACCGCCGCGGCGATCTCGCGCAGATAGCGGAACTCGGCCGGCCGGTGCCGGTCCTGGGTGCCGAGATAGGGGCCGTCGCCGCTGGTCGGGATGAACCAGAACAGGTCGAGGGGCTTCCGGGTGTCGCGCATTGGGGATTTCCTGCTGTGGTCAGGCGCCGGTCCAGACGATGTCGCGGATGGCGATCGGCGCCGGGATCAGCCCCAGCGCGGCGAAGCGGTCGGCGATCTTCTGCTGCTGGGTCGCGATCTCCTCGGTCACCGGGCCGATGCGAAAGGTGGCGCGATCGACCGCGCGCTGCTCCGCCGCCAGGCTGATGCCGGTCTCGTCGGCGAAGAGCTGCGCCACCTCGGCGTGGTGCGCGTCGGCCCAGACGCCGACCTCGCCCAGCGCCGCGACCAGGCTGCGCAGCGCCGCCGGATGCGCCGCCGCGAAGGCCTTGGAGGCGAGGAAGTAGGAGTTCTGCGGCTCGATATCGGCGGAGGTGGCGAGCACCCGCGCCCCCTCCTCCAGCTCGGCGATGGCGTAGTACGGGTCCCAGATCGACCAGGCGTCCAGGCTGCCGCCGGCGAAGGCGGCGCGGGCGTCGGCCGGGGCGAGGTAGACCGGCGTGATGTCCTGCCAGCCGAGCCCCGCCTTCTGCAGCGCCCCGACCAGGAAGTTGTGGGCGCTGGAGCCCTTGCCGACACCGACCCGCAACCCCTTCACATCGGCGAGGGTCCTGGCCGGAGAGTCCTTCGGCACCAGCAGGGCCACGCCCTTCCCTTCCGTCGGCTGGGCCGCGGCATAGACCAGCTCCGCCTGCGCCGCCTGGGCGAAGATCGGCGGGGTGTCGCCGGTGGCGCCGAAATCGATGCTGCCTGCGTTCAGCGCCTCCAGCAGCGGCGGGCCGAAGGCGAACTCGATCCACTCGACCGCGATGCCCTGCGGCGCGAAATGCTGCTCCAGCGATTTCCGGGTCTTGGCGACCAGCAGGATGCCGTTCTTCTGGTAGCCGATGCGGATGGCCTTCGGTGCCTCCTCCGCTCCGGCCGAACGGCAGGCCAGCGGCACCGCGGCGGCCAGGGCGACGGTGGTCGACAGCAGGGTGCGGCGGGAGAGCATGTCCGGTCCTCCGGGGGATGGGACGGACAATCTCTCAGCCGATTGTGGAGTACGTCAATCTGATTCTGGAGACAATAATGTTGAATTAATAATTTTACATACAAACTTTGAATAATCATCGCGAGGCGCGCAGCGCCGTGGCGATCCATAGGGCGGTGCCGGTGGATCGCCACGCCCCTTCGGGGCTCGCGATGACGAATCCGGGGGCGAGTCACGCCGCCTCGGGCCGTTCTTCGGCGCAGCTCTCGGCCAGTTGTTCCGCCACCATGCGCACCGCCGGGCCGGCGCCCGGCTGCAGCATGACGGCGAGCTCGCTGGGCGGCACCGGCGGATATCCCTCCTCCGGCCGCAGGATGCGCAGGTCGTCGCGCACCGAGCGTTCGACCAGGATGCCGATGCCGAAGCCGGAGGCGATCGCGGCCTGCACCGCCGGCAGGTTCGAGCCGGTGAAGGCGATGCGCCAGCGGCGGCCGGCGCTCTCCAGCGCATGGATCGCCCGCGCCCGGTAGATGCAGCCCTGGCCATAGGCCACCAGCGGCACCGGGTCGTCCGGCGGCACGCCGTGGCGGCGACTGGCGACCCAGACCAGCCGCTCCGGCCAGGATGCCACGGCGGTGCCGATACCGGCGTCGCGCTTGATCACGGCGATGTCCAGCTCACCCTGGCCGAAGGCGCGGCGCAGCTCCGACCCCGCGTCGCAGCGGATGTCGAGCCTGAGGCCCGGGCGCAGCCGGGCCAGGCCGGACAGCGCCTCGGTCAGCCGCGCCGCGGCGAAATCCTCGCCCAGCCCGACCCGCACCACCGCCAGCCCGTCCGGCCGGCGCAGCGCATCCTCCGCCTCGTCGCTCAGCGCCAGCAGGCGGCGGGCATAGCCCAGCAGCCGCTCGCCCTCCTCGGTCGGCGCCACACCCTTGCCCTGGCGGTGCAGCAGCGGCCAGCCGACCGACTCCTCGAGCTTGCGGATCTGCTGGCTGACGGTCGACTGCGTCCGGTGCACCCGCTCGCCCGCGCGGGTGAAGCCGCCAGCATCGACCACGGAGACGAAGCTGCGCAAAAGGTCGAGATCAAGCATGGCAGCACCCATCGGCTTTTCCACTGCACCGTATTTAATCATTGAATTTCCGAATGGTCGAGCGCGCGGCTATGGTGCAGCCGATCCGAAGGAGATCCGTCATGGACGCCGTCTCGATCCCGGCCCCCGGCCGCAGCACATGGGTGCGCTGGGGCTTTCCCGCCCTGTTCGTGGTGCTGTGGGCCTCGGCCTTCACCGCCGCCAAGGTTGCGGTGACCTATGCCCCGCCCTTCCTGCTGCTGTCGACGCGGTTCCTGCTGGCCGGACTGGTGCTGGCCGGGCTGGCCAGATTGTCGGGGCGACGCTGGGCGCTCGGCCCCGGCGCGGTGGCGCGCTTCGCCCTGCTCGGCATCGTCACCATGGCGGTCTATCTGGCCCTGTCCTATTTCGGGATGCAGACCGTCACCTCCGGCTTCGCGGCGCTGATCATCAGCATGAACCCGGTGCTGACCGCGCTGCTGGCGGCGCCGCTGCTGGGGGAGCGGCTGACCCGGGCGAAGCTGGCCGGGCTAGCGCTCGGCGTCGTCGGCGTCGCCATCGTGCTGCAGAGCCGCCTCGGCGGCGGCCTCGAAGGGCCGGTCGGCATCGTCTTCACCTTCGGCGCGCTGGTGGCGCTGTCGGCCAGCACCATCCTGTACAAGCGGATCGCGCCGCCGTCGAACGGACCGTCCGGCGACCTCTGGTACGGCACCGCGGTCCAGACCCTGGCGGCCGGCATCGTGCTGCTGCCGCTGGGCCTGGCGCTGGAACCGGTGTCGGCGATCCGATGGACGCCGGAGCTGCTGGCCGGCTTCCTCTGGCTCGCGCTGGCCGTGTCGCTGTGCAGCTATCTGCTGTGGTTCGACATGCTGGACCGGCTGGGCGCCTCCACCGCCAGCGCGCTGCACTTCCTGGTGCCGCCGATCGGCCTGCTGCTGGGCTGGGCTGTGCTGGGCGAGCATGTGCCGCCGCTCGACCTGCTCGGCGTCGTGCCGATCGCGCTCGGCATCCGCCTGGTGACCCGCGCCGCGCCCGCCCGCCGCTAGGCGGCGGCCATCACCCGAGTGATCGCCGCGTCCAGCAGCTCGACGCCCAGGTCGATCTCAGCGTCGGTCGCGGTCAGCGGCGGGGCGATGCGCATGGTGCCGCCGGAGAAGCCGGCGCGGACGATGTTGGCGGACAGGCCGAGCTCCAGCGCCGTGTCGGTGACCGAGTCCGAGATCCAGGCCGCGTCGCGCCCGCCGGCATCGGCGAATTCCAGCCCCAGCAGCAGGCCGCGGCCGCGGACGTCGCCGATGCAGGGATGGCGCCGCTGCAGCCCGCGCAGGCCCTCCATCAGCCGCGCCCCGGCCACGCCGGCCCGGGCCGCGAGGCCGTCGCGGGCCACAATCTCCAGCACCTTCAGCCCGATCGCGGCGGGCAACGGGTCGTTGACATGGGTGGTGTAGAACAGGAAGTCACGCGCCTCGGCCTCGGCGGCGATCGCGTCGCTGGTCATCACCGCCGCCAGCGGCAGGCCGGCGCCCAGCGTCTTCGACAAAGTGAGGATGTCGGGCACCACGCCGTCGCGCTCGAAGGCGAACATCAACCCGGTGCGGCCGATGCCGGTCTGCGCCTCGTCCAGGATCAGCAGCATGCCGCGGGCCCGGCAATGGTCCTGCAGCGCCGCCAGGTAGCCGGGCGGCAGGTCCAGCACGCCGCCGCTGCTGAGGATCGGCTCGGCGATGAAGGCGGCCAGGTTGCCGGTGCATTGCCGGTCCAGCAGCTCGAAGGCATCGTCCAGCTCCTGCCGCCAGTCCACGCCGGGGAAGCGCGGGCGGTAGGGGTTCGGCGCCGGGATGCCGAACTGGCCCGGCATCAGCGGGCCGGTGCCGCGCCGGCCGGCCTTGTAGGTGGCGGCCGCGGCGGCGCCGGTCATGCCGTGCCAGGACTGGGTGAAGCCGACGATCTCCCACTTGCCGGTGACCAGCTTGGCCAGCCGGATCGCCGCCTCGTTCGACTCGCCGCCGGTCGACAGCAGCATCACCTTCGGCAGGCCCGGCACCAGCCCGGCCAGGGCCTCGGCCAGATCGACCACCGGCGCCGACAGCATCGACGAGAACAGATGGTCCAGCCGGCCGACGCCGTCGCGCACCGTGGCCACGATCTCCGGATGCGAATGGCCGAGGATCGCGCTCATCTGGCCCGAGGTGAAGTCGAGCACCCGGCGGCCGGCGGCATCCCACAGGAACGAACCCTCGGCCCGCACCGGCACGAAGGGCACGAAGTCGCCGCCATAGCGCAGCAGGTGGCGGCGGGCGCGGGTCCAGAAGGCGGTGTCGAGATCGGCGGAGATGGCGTCCATGGCAGCAGTCCTCCTGAAAGGCCTGTGCCATCCTCTGCTCCGGCCCGCCCCGCCGCAAACGCAGAGAATTCGCTGGACTCGTGAGGGGAATTCACCATTCATCGGGCGATGAAGCGACCGCCTCTGCCGCTGCGCGCGCTCGCCGCCTTCGAGGCCGCCGCCCGCCTGGAGAGCTTCCGCGCGGCGGCGGAGGAGCTGGCGCTGACCCCGTCGGCAGTCAGCCACCAGATCCGGATCCTGGAGGCGCGGCTGGGCCTGCTTCTGTTCAACCGGGTCGGCCGCGGCGTGGTGCTGTCGCCCGACGGCGCCGAGCTGTTCGGCCGGATCAGCGGCAGCTTCGATGCCCTGGCCGAGGCGGTGGAGGCGGCCGCCCGCCGCGGCCGACGCGCCAGACGGCCGGAGGTGGTGGTGCTGCGCACGCCGCCGTCGCTGGCCGGCAACTGGCTGCTGCCCCGCCTGCCCGCCTTCCTGGCCGCGCATCCGGAGATCGACATCCGGGTGCATGCCGACCTCCGCCTCGTCACCGAGGGTGGCGGCCGAGCCGAGGCCGAGGGGGTGGACCTGGCGATCTGGTACGGCGACCACGGCCCGCCGACGGCGGTGCCGCTGCTGGCCGAAACGATCCAGCCGCTCTGCGCCCCGTCCCTCGCCGCCCGCACCGAGCTCCGGGCGCCCCGCGACCTGCTGGCCCTGCCGCTGATCGTCACCCGCGACAACCGCGTGTCCTGGGAGGGCTGGTTCCGCCGCCAGGGCGTGGCGCTGGACGAAGCCTTCGCCGGCACGCTGCAGCTCGACCCGTCGCATGTCGCGATCGAGGCGGCGGTCAAGGGCCTGGGCGTGGTGCTGGAGAGCGACGCGCTGGCCGGGGACGCGCTGCGCGACGGCCGGCTGGTCGCCCCCTTCCCCGGCCTCGGCATATCCTGGACCGCCTATTGGCTCGACATCGCCCCTGGCGCGATGCGGCGGGCCAGCGTCGGGGCAGTGCGCGCCTGGCTGCTGGAGAGCGCGGCGCGCCCTGCTTCCGATGAGAGCAATAGTTAGCTCTACGCCACCCGCGGCAGCGGCTGCGGCTTGGCCGGCGGGCGCAGGGCCTCCGGGATCCACTCGCCATGCGCCGCCAGCAGGTCGTCGACCAGCTTCCAGATCTGGTCCAGATCCAGCTCCGCCGCCGTGTGCGGGTCCAGCATGGCGGCGTGGTAGATGTGGTCGCGGTTGCCGGTCAGCAGCGCCTCGACCGCCAGCGACTGGACGTTGATGTTGGTCTGCATCAGCGCCGCCAGATGCGGCGGCAGCCGGCCGATGCCGATCGGCTGCACGCCGTTGCGGTCGACCAGGCAGGGCACCTCGACCGTGCAATCGGCCGGCAGGTTCTCGATCAGCCCGCCGTTCCGGACATTGCCGTAGATCACCGCCGGCTGCCCGGTCTCCTTGGCGCGGATGATGGTCGAGCCGTATTCGACGCTGCGCTTGATCTCCAGCGGCACGGTCGGGTCCTGCAGCTGGGCCTTCAGCGCGCCCCATTTGTCGATCTGCCGCTCGCAGCGGGTGATGTACTCGTCGAGCGGGATGTTGAAGCGGTCGACGATCTCCTCGCGCCCGCGCTTGATGTACCAGGGCACGTATTCGCTGAAATGCTCGCTGGATTCGGTGACGAAGTAGCCGAGCCGCAGGAACATGTCGTAGCGGACCCGGTTCCACTCCGGCACCCGCCCCTCCTCCACCACCTTGCGGATCAGCGGCGTCAGGTCCTCGCCGTCGCGCTCGAACTTCAGGTAGAAGGCCATGTGGTTGATGCCGCCGCAGAGATAGCTGATCTCCTCGACCGGCACGCCGATATCCTCGGCGATCTCCGCCGCCGTGCCCTGCACGCTGTGGCACAGTCCGACGGTCTTGATCCTGGTCGCCCGGTTCAGCGCCCAGCAGTTCATCGCCATCGGGTTGGCGTATTGCAGATGGGTCACGTCCGGGCACAGCCGCTCCATGTCCCGCGCCTGCTCCAGCAGAACCGGCACGGTGCGCAGCGCCCGCATGATGCCGCCGATGCCGAGCGTGTCGGCGATGGTCTGGCGCAGCCCGTAGGTCTTCGGCACCTCGAAATCGGTCACCGTGCAGGGCTTGTAGCCGCCGACCTGGATCATGGTGATGGCGTAGTCGGCGCCGTCCAGCGCCCGGGCGCGGTCGGTCGTCGCCTCGATCGTCGCCGGCGCGCCCAGCGCCTCGGCGATGCGGTGGGCCACGATCTCGGAGGTGGCCAGCCGCTCCGGATCGATGTCGTGGAGGGTGATGCGCGCATCCGCCAGCTCCGGATAGGACAGGATGTCGCCGATCAGGTTCTTGGCGAAGACCGTGCTGCCGGCGCCGATGAAGGTGATCTTGGGAGAGGTCATGCGGAGGGTCCCGGTTGGCGGAGGGGCCCGCGACGCGGCGGCCGCGGGCCGAGTGGATCGAACGGTTATTCGAACAGCGCGTTGACCTGGTCGTTCGCTTCCTTCAGCAGCGGCGCGACCGGCACGTCCTCGAGGAAGATCCGGTCGAAGGCCACGTTCATGGTCGACAGGATCTGCGGCGAATAGTCGGTGATCGGGTAGAGGAAGGTCTGGTCCGGCGTCGCCTCGCTGGTGAAGGCGGTGACGTCCTGGCCGCGCTCGGCGAAGGCGTCCTGCGCGATCTTGGCGGCCGACGGGATCGCCGGGAACACCACGCCGGCCTTGCCGATGATGCCCTGGCAGTCGGCGGAGCCGAGGAACTTCACCCATTCCCAGGCCTCGTCCGGATGCTTGGCGCCGGTCCAGATCGAATCGCCGAGGCCGTTGAACATGCTCTTGCGGCCCTGCGGCCCCTTCGGCAGCGGCACGAAGCCGTAGGGGAAGGACACGTTCTTGGCGTACCAGGTGGAGTTCCAGGATCCGTCGGCGACGATCGCCCCCTTGCGGGCGCCCAGCAGCGCGGTGCCGCCCAGCGCGCCGACATCCTTCTGCGGCAGGCCGAAGCCCTTCTTCAGCGACAGGTCGCGCAGCCAGGTCAGGGTCTCGGCCAGCACCGGGTCGTCATAATGGTACCTGGTGCCCCAGGGCCCGTCGGTGAACTTGAAGCCGGCGGAGACGGCCAGCCAGCTCCACTGCGTCTGGCCGTAGCCGTCGATCTTCGGGGTGATCAGCCCGTACTGGACGACGTTCTTGGGGTCGAAGCCGGCCTCGTCGCCGCGCTTGCCGTTGGCGTCGAGCGACAGCCGGGCCAGGATCTTCTCGAAGCTGCCGCCGTCCTTCGGGTTCCAGGTGGCGTTCTTCAGCTCGTCGACCGACACCCCGGCCTTGTCCAGCATCTCCTTGTTGTAGACCAGGGCCACCGTGTCCCAGTCCTTCGGCATGCCGTACAGCTTGCCGTCGCGGGTCCACAGGTCGACCAGGCCGGGGCTGTAGATCTTGGTGTCGACCTTGTCGCGCTCGACCAGCGGCGTCAGGTCCATGATCTGGTTGTTGGCGACGAATTCGGGATAGGAGCGCAGATGGTCGGCGAAGACGTCCGGCGCCTCCCCGGAGACGAAGCCGGTCGACAGCGTGGTCCAGTAGTCGAGCCAGCCATACTGCGTGACCTTGACGGTGATGTCCGGGTGCTTGGCGGTGAAGGCGGCGGCGCATTCCTGGTAATGCGGCGCCTGCAGCGCGTCCCACAGCCAGTAGTTCAGCTGGGTCTCGGCCCGGGCGGCGCCGCCGGCCGCCAGGGAAACGGTCGTTGCCGACAGCAGCAGGATCTTCGACAGACTCACACGCATCTCGAGCCTCCTCCGGTTTCGTTGATTGGCACGCGGGTCATTTCAGCCCGCTGAACTGCAGGGATTCGACGACGCGCCGGCCGAACAGCACCAGCAGCACGATCACCGGCACGATCGACAGCACGGTGCCGGCCATCAGCCCGGTCCAGTCCGGGTTGCCGTTCTGCTGCTGGGTCTTGAAGGCGGCCAGCGCCACCGACATGACCCGGACATCGGCCTCGCGCCCGACCAGGAACGGCCAGAAGAAGTCGTTCCAGGCGTTGATCGACAAGAGGATCGCCAGGGTGGCGATGGCGCTCTTGTGCACCGGCAGCACCACCGACCAGAAGGTGCGGAACGGCGTGGCGCCGTCGATCCGCGCCGCCTCCTCCAGCTCCCTCGGCGTCGACAGGAAGAACTGGCGCAGGAAGAACACGGCGAAGGGCGACATCAGCAGCGTCGGCGCCACCATGCCCTGGAAGGTGTTCAGCCAGCCCAGCTCCTTGATCAACACGAAGTTGGGGATGAACAGCACGATCGCCGGGATCATGGTGGCGGCGATGAACAGGTAGAAGATCACCGTCGACCCGATGAAGCGGATCCGGGCGAAGGCATAGGCCGCCAGCGCCGAGAAGAAGATCTGCCCGCCCACCGTCAGCAGCGTGAAGATCAGGCTGTTGCGCAGCGCCAGGGCGAAGTTGATCGGCGTCGACGGCGTGGCGGGGTTGACCGGCGCCAGGCCCAGGACCCGGCGGAAATTGTCGAGGGTCACCTCGACCGGCACCAGCAGGGTCGCCTGGTCGAACAGCGTCGCGGTCGGCACCAGCGCCGTCTTCAGCGTGATCCACAGCGGGAACAGCGAGCACAGGATGAAGGCGCCCAGCACCGCCCAGGCCAGGAGCCGGCCGGGGGACAGGCGGGACATCGGGGCGTGCGGCAGGGCGATCGCGGTCATGTCGCGTCCCTCACTCGAGGTCCGAGCTGCCGGCGCGCAGCGCCCGCATCTGCAGGATGGTGATCAGGATCAGCACCGCGAACAGCACCACCGACATCGCCGAGGCGTAGCCCATCTTCGAGAAGCGGAAGGCGCTTTCGTAGACGTACCAGATGATGGCGCTGGTCGAGTTCGCCGGCCCGCCCTGGGTGGTGACGGCGATGGTGTCGAAGATCTGGAACGACCCGATCACGCTGGTCACCAGCACGAAGACCAGGACCGGGCGCAGCAGCGGCAGGGTGATGCGGCGGAACACCACCCACTCCCCCGCCCCTTCCAGCCGCGCCGCCTCGTACAGCGACCGCGGGATCGCCTGCAGCCCGGCATAGAACAGCAGGGCCGTGAGACCGACATGGCGCCAGATATTGATGCCGGCGACCGACATGATGGCGAGGTCCGGCGTCGCCAGGAAGGATTGTCGCGGGATGCCGATCAGCCCGAGGAAGGCGTTGGTCATGCCCAGCAGCGGGTCCAGCAGCCACAGCCAGATCAGCGCGGCGATGACGTTGGACAGCAGATAGGGCGCGATCACCACCGCCCGCAGCGCCACCGACTTGCTGAGCCGGTCCATCAGCACGGCCAGCACCAGGCCCAGCACCGTCTGCAGCGGGATGTTGTACAGCACATAGGCAACGGTGATGCGGGCGGACTGCCAGAAGCGCGGGTCGTCGACCAGCTTCAGATAGTTGTCGAAGCCGATGAATTTCGGCGCCCGCATCAGGTTCCAGTCGGTCAGGCTGATCTCGACCGCGCGCAGCGTCGGGTAAAGGTAGAACACGGCGAAGCCGATCAGCGCCGGCAGGATGAACAGCCAGCCGGTGACGTTGCGCTGCAACGCCGCCCGCAGCTTCGGGCGGGACCGCAGCCAGCCACGCGCGGTCGCCGGCCTGCTCCATTCCGCTGCCACCATCCCTCGACCATCCTCCCCGGATCGGCCCTGGCATTCCATGGAAGCAGGGCTTTTGTCTATGGATGACACGTGTCACTATCGTTACTAACACGTGTTAGCTATAGTCAAACGAGATCCGAGCGGCTTGTCAAGCGCCGACCGGCATGGCAGAGGGGACGAGGCGCTTCGGATCGGCCGATCTCGGCCGGGCGCCCTGAAGCGGATGGATATGGAACGACGCAAAGTCACCAGCCACGATGTCGCCCGCCGGGCCGGGGTGTCGCGCGCCACCGTCTCGATGGTGCTGAACCGGTCCGACGCGGTGGTGATCAGCGCCGAGACCCGGCAGCGGGTGCTGGAGGCGGCGGCGGCGCTGGGCTACCGCCCGAATTCGGCGGCGCGGATGCTGGTGCGCGGCGACACCGAGACCATCGGCCTGGTGGTCACCGACCCGCAGGTGCTGGCCGTCGACGGCTTCGTGCCGCAGCTCCTGTACGGCATCAGCCAGGCGACCCAGGAAAGCGGCTATCGCATCCTGCTGGAGGGGGTGGAGCCCGGGGCCGGCCCGCACGCCTATGCCGAGCTGGTGGAGGGCCGTCGGATCGACGGGCTGATCGTGCTGAACCCGCCGACCGACGCGCCGCAGATCCATGCGCTGATCGACCAGGGCTTCCCGCTGGTGCTGCTGGGCTCGGTCCGCCATCCGCGCGAGCATGCCTGCAACTTCTCCACCCGCCGTGCCATCCGCCGCTCGATGGACCATCTGGTCGGGCTGGGACACCGCGCCATCGCCCATATCGGCTTCTCGCCGCCCGGCTTCGTCGCCACCGATGCGCGGCTGAACTCCTACCGCGAATCGCTGCGCGCCCACGGCATCGAGCCGGATGACCGGCTGGTCGCCTATGGCGCCTTCAGCGCCGAGAGCGGGCACCGGGCGATGCGCGAGCTGCTGGACCGCAGCGGCCCGTGCCCGACCGCCGTGCTGGCCGGCAACGACACCATAGCGCTCGGCGCCCTGGCGGCGCTGACCGATGCCGGGCTGTCGGTGCCGGACGACATCGCCCTGGTCGGCTTCGACGACCTGCCCTTCGCCGCCCTGCTGCGCCCGGCCCTGACCACGGTGCGCAACCCGGGCGTCGAGCAGGGCCGCCAGGCGGCACAGCTGCTGATCCGCCTGCTGAAGGGCGAAACGGTCGACCAGCGCCGCATCGCCCTGCCGACCGAACTGGTGGTGCGCGACTCCTGCGGGGCGAGACGGCGGGAGATCAGAGGATGAAGTCCGCCGCCGCCAGCTGCGTCAGGTCCCTGGCCTTGACGGCGAGGTCCGCGACGCCGTCGCCGTCGGCGTCCGCCGAGACCAGGAGATCCTCGCCCACGACCTCATAGCGCAGCTCGCCGGCTGCGCCGCTGAAGGCGGCTGTACCGACGAAGGTAAAGGCCTGATTGCCCGCCGTCGTCAGATCGGCGTCGATGCGCGAGAGGTCGATCCTGTCGCCGTCGCCGGCGTTGAAATCGAGGACGGTGTCCTCCTGCCCCGGCAGGCTCTCGACCAGCCGGTCGATCCGGAAGATGTCGGCGCCGCTGCCACCCCGGAGACCGTCGGCGCCGCGCCCCCCGACCAGGATGTCGTCGTCGTAGCTGCCGTCGAGATGGTCCGTGCCGCCGCGGCCGGAGAGAAGATCGTTGCCGAAGAAGCCCTGAAAGACATTCCCCCCGTCGGTTCCGACCAGGATATCGTGCCCAAGAGTGGCCTCGATCCCTTCGAAATCGAGGACCGACACTTCATGGAACACGCCCGGCTCGTCCTCCGGCCCGACCAGCGCCGTGCCGTTGCCCAGATGCACGAAGGCGCCCCGGCCACCGACCCAGAATTCATCCCTGCCGGCACCGCCATCCAGAACGATGTTGTCACCGAGTTCGGAAGACCGGTTCAGGGCAACGAAGTCGTCTCCGGCGCCGGTGTGGATGTTGGTGTCGTCAACGGACGTGAAGCCGGACCAGCCGACGAAGTCCGCCCCGGATCCGCCCTGGACCGTGTCGCCGCCGTCGCCGAGGGTGATGTGGCTGTTTCCCGTGTGTCCGGGCCCCAGCTCGATCACATCCGATCCGGTCAGCGCATCGATGGAGTCGAATTCGCCGCTCGCCGGCACGACGATATGATCATCGCCGGCGGTTCCCTTGTAGTAAGCCATGTGATGCCTCCAGGACTGTGGCCGCCGGCCGGGCGCGCCGGCCGCACGACGATCAGAGGATGAAATCCGTCGCCGTCAGCTGCGTCAGGTTCCGGACCTTGACGGCGAGGTCGGCGACGCCGTCGCCATCGGCATCCGCCGAAACCAGGAGATCCTCGCCCATTGCCTCATAGCGCAGCTCGCCGGCCGCGCCGCCGAAGGCCGCGGTGCCGATGAAGGCGAAGGCCTGGTCGCCCGGCGCGGTCAGGTCGGCATCGATGCGCGACAGATCTATCCGGTCGCGGGAGGTGAGGTCGAGGATGGTGTCCTCCTGGCCCGGCAGGCTTTCCACCAGCCGGTCGATCCGGATGATGTCGGCGCCCCTGCCGCTCAGCAGGCCATCGGCGCCGCGCCCGCCGACCAGGATGTCGTCGCCATCGCTGCCGTCCAGGCGATCGGTGCCGCCGCGGCCTGAAAGGAGGTCGTCGCCGCTGTAGCCTAAAAGGACATTTCCGCCATCCGTCCCGACCAGGATGTCGTGGTCCACGCCACCATAGGCAGCCTCGAAGTTGCGGGCTGTCGCCTCGACAAACACGCCCGGCTCGTTTATCGGCCCGATCAGCAGGGTCCCGTTCTGCAGATGCACGAAGGCGCTTCGAGCCCCGATGCTCAGAGTATCCCTGCCCTCGCCGCCGTCGAAAAAGATGTCCTGGCCTGCGCCGCGATAGATGGCCGCGTAGTCGTCTCCCGCCCCGCCATAGAATCTGGTGTCCCCGATCCTGGCCTCGTCCCACAGGCTCAGAGACTCCGAGCCAGGACCGCCATGGACCGTGTCTCCGCCATCATCGAGCCAGATGTTGACGTGTCCCATATTCCCCTGGTCCACCTCGATCAGATCCGAACCGGTATAGGCTTCGACGTGGTTCCAATCATCATTGGCGGGTACGACGAGGTGGTCATCGCCGTCGGTGCCGTGGAACTCGAGATGGTCGCCGGCGACGGCGCTCTGGAGCTCGGTCATCTCTTTCCTCCATGAATGATGCCTGGCTGCACGCCCGGCGGGCGCGGACCGTTGGCGCGGCTCAAAGGATGAAGTCGTCCCTCGCCATGGCCGTCACCCCCGTCACCGTGACGGCAAAGTCGGCGACCTTGTCGCCATCGGCGTCCGCCGAAAGCCGCACGCCGTTCCACGCGGCCTCGGTTCGCAGCTCGCCGGCCGTGCCGCTAAAGGCGGCGCCGCCAATGAAGACGAAGGCCTGGTTGCCTGGTGTCGTCAGGTCGGCATCGACGCGCCACAGATCGATCCGGTCCTTGATGCTGAACTTGACGACGGTGTCTTCCTGACCCGGCAGGCTGTCGGCGAGCTGGTTGAACCGGATGACGTCGACGCCCCGGCCGCTGTCGAGCAGGTCGGCACCGGTCCCTCCGACCAGCGTGTCGTTGCCCTCGCCGCCGGTCAGCTCGTCATTCCCGCCGCGGCCGGACAGGAGGTCGTGCCCGCCATAGCCGCGGAACAGCTCGTCGGCATCCGATCCGGCGATGATGTCGTACCCCTCGGTGCCGAAGATGCGTTCGAAATTGCGCACGGTCGCTTCGTAGAACAGGCCCGACCCGTCATTGGGCGACAAATGCGCGATGCCGGTCTCCAGGTTGATATAGGCGGCGCGGCCGCGCGGCCAGAACTCGTCCATGCCGCCTTCGCCGCCGTCCAGGACATTGCCGGCGCCTGAACCTCCGCCGCCGCCGGCAAAGCCGACGGAATCGTCCCCGGAGCCGCCATGGAAGGTGACGTTCTCGATCCTGGAGAGGGAATCGATGCCCAGGCGGTCCGAGCCGGCTCCACCGACGACCGTGTCGTCTCCATCCCAGAACGTGATGACGTTGTCGCTGGCGTTCTCCGGATCGACCTCGACCAGATCCGCGCCGCTTTGTCCCTGAATGATATTGTATTCGCCGTTATTGGGTACGATGATGTGGTCGTCACCCGTAGTTCCATAGAACCAGGCCATTGCCGCCCTCCAATGATGAAGGATGAGACGGCAGTGTCTCATAGGACTATGACATAGTCATTTTTCCGATTTTAAGGAACTTATGGAGTAATATTTGCCAATCAAGATAATAATACGGATCGGCTACGGTGCGGCGCAGCCCGGCCGGTCGAACAGCGCCGCCAGGCCGCAGGCCGAGGTCAGCATGCGGTCGCCGTCATGGCCGACGCCCTCGACCAGCAGCAGCCTCTGCCGGAATTCACCGGGATGGCGCCCGCGCAGATAGCGGACATAGGCTTCGCCGCGGGCGAGGCGATAGGGACCCTGCGCCTCCGCCATGCAGGTCTTGTCCAGCGCCGGGTGGTGCGGGTCGGTGTCGGCGGTGCCGAGCAGATAGGTCACGTCGCGGCCGAGATAGGCCTGCTCCAGCCCCGCCGGAAGCGCCGATCCGGCATAGGCCGGCAGGTCGGCCATGCCGTATTTCCAGCGATCGAATTTCGGGCAGGACGCGGCGCCGGCGAAGGGGCCGAAGCCACCATCCCCGTCCGGCCGGTCGGCGCTGAAATAGGCGTAGGTGGACGGGTTGGCGACGACATAGCGCACGGCGATGCCGGCCGCGATCGGACCCGCCTCGCCGCGGCCCAGGATGGCGTAACGCTGCACCACCTGGCCGCCGCCGGAATGCCCGGCCACCACGATCGTCTTCAGGTCCGGGAACAGCGCGCGATCGGCCAGCTTCGCCAGGATTGCGTCGAGCGCGGCGAAGGAGCTGATCGGGGCCGGGCCCTTGGCGTCGGCGCCGCCTTCCCAGCCGGTCGTGCCCCAGCGCAGCGTCTCCGCCGGCAGGTGATGGCCCGCCGCGTCGATCTCGGAGAGGAACTGCGGCACCACCAGGATCGCGGCCGTCCCCGCCTCCCCCGCCGCTGCCAACGCCTTCTCGCCCGAGGCGTTGTAGACATCGGCGTTGCGCAGCCGGCCATGGATCACGATCACCGCCCGGGTGACGCCCGGCTGCGGCTTCGACCAGTCGCGCGAGACATAGAGCGCCAGCTCGCCGGTGCCGGCCGGCGTGGTCACCGCCAGGCGCTGGTCGGCCACCACCTTGACCGGCTTCTCGGGCGAGCTCTCGTCCCCCGCCCGCAACGGCAAGGCCGACAGGGTGACCAGCACGGCAGCCGCAGCAAGGACACCGAAGACATATCGCAGGGCCATGCTTGGCCTCCCCGTCATCTCGATCCTTCCACGTGACGAGGGCGGCGGACCGTCGGCCCGCCGCCCGGCTGCGTCATTCCGCCGGGGCGGGGGCCGCGCCGTCATCCAGCGCCGGCAGCGGCTCGCCGGCCAGGGCGGCCTTCAGCCGGTCCTGGTCCAGCGCGCCCTCCCAGCGGGCGAC
>NZ_JANX01000059.1 GCF_000767795.1 Inquilinus limosus MP06
CGGGGTCGCGCAGCTGCACGATGGTGACGCCGCCGCGCGCCGCGGCCGCGGCCACCTCGGCGACGCCCCGCGGCCCGCTCAGCCGCGTGTCGGTGACCAGATAGACCGACAGGTCGAGGCGCCGCCTCGGTTCGATAGCCTCTGCAGCCGCCACCATTCCGCTCCTCCGTGGCCGGCGGCGGGATGTCGGCGATCGATCCTCTAGGATCCTGGGCCCGGTGCGGGCATCGCGTGACGGCTCCCTTCGCTGGCATAACCCAGATCAGGTTCGACGGGTATGATCTCAGCCCGTTGCCGGGCACCCCGTGTCACTTCCGGGCCGAGGCTGGCAGGGCCGGGGGCGTGGTGTCAAGCGTCCGGGCCTGTGCTCCAGGGGTTCAGGAGGGCAGGGACCGAGGCCTCGAAATCCGAGACGTTGCGGGTCACCAGCGTGAGGCCGTGGACCTGCGCGGTTGCGGCCATGAAGGCATCCATGGCGCCAATGGGCCGGCCCATGGTGGCCCGGCGTGCGATGATGATTCCCCAAGCATCCGCCACGGCCGGATCGACCGGCAGGATCCGGGATTCGAAACGTGTCGGGAGGTCGTGCGTCAGCCAGTGATCGAGCAGGCTGCGCCGCTTTCCATTGGGCAGGCGGTCTATGCCGTAGCGCAGCTCCGCCAGAGTGATGACGCTCAGAAACGTCCGGTCTTCATCGACGTTGGCCAGCCAGGCAACGACGCCGGCGTCGGGAGCGGGCTTCTTCCACTCCGAGACCACGTTGGTGTCGAGAAGGAAGGTCAAAGATCGGTCTCGCGGGGACCGTCATTGAGTCGCTCGGTATCCAATTCCGAACCACGGAGTGGGGAAGCGGCGAAGAAATCCGCGAGGGTGCCGACGCGCTTCGTCTTCCGATCCCATTCCTCGGCAGACACCACCACGACGGCGGAATGCCCGTTGCGGGTTACGGTCTGCGGCCCCTCACGGCGGGCTCGATCGATCACTTCGCTGAACTTGGCCTTGGCCTCGGCGACGGTCCAGGTCCCGTCACTCATGACAATCTCCATCGCTCGATGGTCATGATAGTCATATTGGTCATCTGGCTCGAAGCCGCAAGCGCCCGGCAAACGGAAAGGGCCGGCCGTCGCCAGCCGGCCCCTTCCGCACTTAGCTCTCGGACGAGATCAGCCGGGGAACGTGTAGGCCGTCTTCACCACGGTGTAGAACTCCGCGGCGTAGCGGCCCTGTTCGCGCGGGCCGTAGCTGGAGCCCTTCCGGCCGCCGAACGGCACGTGGTAGTCCACGCCCGCCGTCGGCAGGTTCACCATCACCATGCCGGCCTGGCTGGCCCGCTTGAAGTGGCTGGCATGCTTCAGGCTCGACGTGGCGATGCCGGCGGACAGGCCGAACTCGGTGTCGTTCGCCGTGGCCAGCGCCTGCTCGTAATCCTTGACCCGGATCACCGAGGCGACCGGCCCGAAGATCTCCTCGCGGCTGATCCGCATGTCGTTGGTGGTCTCGGTGAACAGCGCCGGCGACAGGTAGAAGCCCTCGGTCTCGCGGTTCAGCCGCTCGCCGCCGACCGCCAGCTTGGCGCCTTCCTTGACGCCGATGTCGATGTAGGACAGGTCCTGGTCCAGCTGGCTCTGGTCCACCACCGGGCCGATATCGGTGCCCTGCTTCAGGGCGTTGTCGACTTTCAGCGACTTCAGCTTCTCGGTCATCGCCGCGACGAAGCGGTCATGGATGCCCTCGGTCACGATCAGGCGCGACGAGGCGGTGCAGCGCTGGCCGGTGGAGAAGAAGGCGCTGTTGGTGGCGGCCCCGACGGCGGTGTTCAGGTCCGCGTCGTCGAGGATGACCATCGGGTTCTTGCCGCCCATCTCGAGCTGCACCTTCTTGCCGAGCTCGGCGCAGCGCAGGGCGATGCTGCGGCCGGTGCCGACCGAGCCGGTGAAGGTGATGGCGTCGACATCCTTGCTGGCGACGAAGGCCTCGCCGACCACGGAGCCGCGGCCCATCACCAGGTTGAACACGCCGGCCGGCACGCCCGAATCGACGATGATCTGCGACAGCGCCCAGGCGCTGCCCGGCACCAGGTCGGCCGGCTTGAACACGATGCAGTTGCCATAGGCGAGGGCCGGGGCGATCTTCCAGGCCGGGATGGCGATCGGGAAGTTCCACGGCGTGATCAGGCCGATGACGCCGATCGGCTCACGCGTGATCTCGACATCGATGCCGGGGCGGACCGAGGCCAGCTTCTCGCCCTGGATGCGCAGCACCTCGCCGGCGAAGAACTTGAAGATCTGGCCGGCGCGGGCGGCCTCGCCGATGCCCTCGGGCAGGGTCTTGCCCTCCTCACGCGACAGCAGGCGGCCCAGCTCCTCCTTCCGCGCCAGGATGGTGTTGCCGATCTTGTCCAGCAGGTCGTGCCGCTCCTGCAGCGTCGTCATCGACCATTTCGGGAAGGCGGCGCGGGCCGCGGCGATCGCCTGCTCCGCCTGGGCGCGGTCGGCGCGGGCGTATTCGCCGATCACGTCCGACAGGTCCGACGGGTTCACGTTCTTCGACGCGTCCGGGCCTTCGACCCAGGACCCGGCGATGTAGTTGGCGTGGACGCTCATCTGGTTTCCTCTCTCGACCTATTGTCGGATGAATGATGACTGGATAGGGCCCGCGGCCTTCCGATGCAACAGCGCTATGGCGTGTCTTCTTCCGCCGGGGCGGGCATCTCCGCCTCCGGCGCGTCGAGCTCCAGGATCGGCGCGGCGCGGTCCATCGGCAGTTCCTCCACCTCGCGCAGCTTGCGGTGGATGGCGCGGCTGCGGACGCCGATCTGGTGGATCACGTTCTGGCCTTCCTGCAGCTTCTTCTCGACCTTGCCCATCAGCTCGCCATAGGTGCGGAACTCGGTCTTCACCGCGCCCAGCACCTGCCAGATCTCGGCCGATTTCTCCTGGATCGCCAGGGTGCGGAAGCCCATGCGCAGGCTGGACAGGAAGGCGCCCAGCGTGGTGGGGCCAAGGATGGTGACGCGGTGCTGCTCGCGGATCGATTCGCGCAGGCCGGGGCGGCGCAGCACTTCGGCGAACAGCCCCTCGGTCGGCACGAACAGCACGGCGAAGTCGGTGGTGGTCGGCGGGCAGATGTACTTGGTGGCGATGCGCTTGGCCTCCGTGCGGATGGCCTTCTCCAACCCGTCGCCGGCCTTGGCCGCGGCCTCGGCGTCGCCGGCCTCGATCGCCAGGATCAGCCGCTCGTAATCCTCCTGCGGGAACTTGCTGTCGACCGGCAGCAGCACGCCCTCGGGCAGACGGATGGCGAACTCCACCGTCTCGGTCGAATCGGCGCGCGGCCGGGCGTTGCGCACCAGCTGGTCCTCGGTCAGCACCTGCTCCAGCAGGGCGTCCAACTGCTCCTCGCCGAAGGTGCCGCGGGTCTTCACGCCCGACAGCATCTTCTTCAGGTCGCCGACGCCGCCGGCCAGGACCTGCATCTCGCCCAGGCCCTGATGCACCCGCTCCAGCCGCTCGCTGACGGTCTGGAACTGGGTCTGCAGCCGCGCCTCCAGCGTCGCCTGCAGCTTCTCGTCGACCGTGGCGCGCATCTGCTCCAGCTTCGCCTCGTTCTCCTTGCGCAGCGACTGCAGGTTCAGATCCATGGTCTCGCGCAGCCGGTTCTGGCTCTGCGCCATGGATTCGGACAGGGCCTGCAGCCGGGCGGCGACGGTGTCCAACCGGGTCTGCTGGGTCTCGCCGATCGCCTTCATGGCGCCGACCAGGGTCTCCCCGGTGTTGCGCAGCGACGATGCGATCTCCTGCCGCTGCCGGCTATCGCGCGCCTCGGCCGAGGCGTCCGCGCGCCGCTCCGCCGTCTGCAGTTCCTGCGCCATCCGCGCCAGGTCGGCGCGCAGGTCCTCGATCGTTCCGCTCAAGGGCGAGAGATCCAGCCGCGGCCGGCGGAACAGCGCGACCAGCAGGGTCAGGACGGCGACGCCGAGGATGGCGAGGCCGAGGATGCGCAGATCGATCGAGGCGAGGTCGAAGCTCATGGACTCATCCGGTTGCGGGACGGGCAGAACACTCCAGACCGGTCACCCGCGCAAGACGCTTCGGCCGGCGAAGGTGGCGCGGCCGCCCAGCGCCTCCTCGACCCGCAGCGCCGCGTTCCACTTCGCCATCCGCTCCGACCGGGCGAAGGATCCGACCTTCAGCTGGCCGACGCCCCAGCCGACCACGAGGTCGACGATGGTGGTGTCCTCGCTCTCGCCCGACCGGGCGGAGACGATGCCGCCCAGGCCGGACTCCCGCGCCGCGTCCCAGGCCGCCTTCGCCTCGGTCAGCGTGCCGCGCTGGTTGGGCTTGATCAGCACGGTGGTGCAGGCCTTGGCCACGGCGGCATCGCGCACCCGCGCCGCATCGGTGACCAGGAAATCGTCGCCGACCACCTGCACCCGGTCGCCGATCGCGGCGGTGATGGCGCGGAAGCCGGCGGCGTCATCCTCCGCCACCGGGTCCTCGACCGACACGATCGGCCAGCGCCGGGTCCAGCCGGCCACCCGCTCGACCATCTGCCCGGTGTCGAGGTCCTGCCCCTCGAAGCGGTAGCGGCCGTGGCGGCCGAACTCCGACGCGGCGACGTCCAGCGCGATCGCCACCTCCTCGCCCGGGCGGCGGCCGGCGCGCTCGATGGCGCGGACCAGCATGTCCAGCGCCTCCGCCGCGTCGGCGAAATCCGGCCAGAAGCCGCCCTCATCGGCGACGCCGTACAACCGGCCGGCATCGGCCATCAGCGACCCGGCGGCGCGATAGACCTCGGCGGTCCAGTCCAGCGCCTCGGCGAAGCTGCCGGCGCCGGGGCACACCACCAGGAAATCCTGCACGTCCAGCCGCCGCCCGGCATGGGCGCCGCCGCCGAAGATCTGGATCTCGGGCAGCGGCAGCAGGACGGCGTCCTCGCCGCCGAGATGGCGCCACAGCGGCAGGCCGGCCGCGGCGGCGGCGGCGTGGACGGCTGCCATCGACACCGCCAGGGTGGCGTTGCCGCCCAGCCGCGACTTGTCGGGCGTGCCGTCCAACTCGACCAGCACCCGGTCCAGCCCGGCCTGGTCGGCGGCATCGAAGCCGATCAAGACGCGGGCGATCTCGCCATTGACCGCACCGACCGCGCCCTGCACGTCATGGCCGCCGAACGCCGTGCCGCCGTCGCGCTTGTCCCGCGCCTCGCCGGAGCCAGTGGAGGCGCCCGCCGGGGCGATGGCGCGGCCCAGGGCGCCGCCCTCCAGCCGGATCTCGGCCTCGACCGTCGGCCTTCCCCGGCTGTCCCAGACGCGCCGGCCGCGGATCGCGGCGATGGTGGTGGAGGTCATAGATCGGTCTCTCTCAAGGGAGACGGGTCGTGGGGTGTATCCAGCGGTCCCGGGAAGCCGAGCAGGTAATCGGCGAGGTTGGGCTTCGCGGCGTAGAGGTGTTGGCCGTTCTCAACGGGCACGACCATGGCGGCGGGCCGGCCATGCTTGGTGATGATCGTTGGTTCGCCTCGTTCGGCGGCCGCGACGATGGCGGAGAGGCGGGCTCTTGCCTCACGGAGGCGTATGGTTTTCATCACAATCCTCTCCCCTGTCAGCGCCCAACCATAGTAACCAACCTGCCCTTCTATCCTCCCCCTCCCCTTGCGGGAGGGGGTAGGGGAGGGGGCTGTCGATCGAAGAGAGCCGGAGCGAGGCCATCCGAAATCGGTTTGGGTCTCAGCTATCGTTCGATACCGGTTCTATCGGCACCAAACCCTCCCCTACCCCCTCCCGCAGGGGGAGGGGGAGAGTAAAATTATCGGCCCAGCTCTCGCGCCCAGGCTGCCCCGATCTCAGCCAACGTCTCCGGCGGGTCCAGCAGCAGGGCGCGGGCCACGCGGCGCACGCAGCCCTTCTGCGCCGCATCGGTCAGGTACTCGACCGGCGATTTGCCGTCGACCCGGGCCAGGAACAGGCCGGGCAGCAGCCGGGCGGCGCGGGATTCGAAGGCGTCGGACGGTTCCCAGTCAACGTCGGCGAGATAGGTCTCCGACAGCGCGTCGAAGCAGGTCAGGAAATCGGGCGCCGATTCCGGCCGCCACAGTCCCTTCAGCAGCAGGTGGTTCAGGCAGAAGGCCAGGTCGAAGGCGGGATCGCCCCACCAGGCGCACTCGGCGTCCAGGAACACCGGGCCGTCCGGCCCGACCAGGATGTTCTTGGGGCTGACATCGCCATGCACCAGGGCTCGCTTGGCTGTCCGGGTGGTCTCGACCAGCGCGTGCAGCGCCGCGGCGCAGTCGGGGTGGGCGATCGCGGTCGCCACCAGATAGGGCTCGAGGCGGATGTCGTAGAAGATCGCGTCGGTCGGGAACTCGGCGGCCAGGGCTGGATCCGCCGCCGTGGCGGCGTGGATGGCGACCAGGCGGCGGCCGACCTCGGCGGCGAAGGCCGGGTCGGCGCGGCCGTCCCGCAGCTCGGCCTTCCACACCGGGTGGTCCTGCGGCGCCAGATAGGCCATGGCTAGTGTCCCAGCCGCCTCGTCCTGGCCCAGCAGGCGCGGCACCGCCTGCGGCACGATCGCTGCCGCGGCCCGCATCCAGCGTGCCTCGTACAGGTTGCGCGCCACCGGCGCCCGCCAATCGGCGGCGACCCGCAGCTTCGCCAAGGCCCGCTTGACGCAGATCGGGCCGGCGGCGAGGTCGACCCGGAAGATGTCGGAGGAGACGCCGCCGGTCAGCGCGGTGAAGCGCGGCGTCTCCTCCGGCCCGGCCAGCCCCATCCGGCGCAGCGCCGCCAGCAGCTCGGGGTCGGCCATCGCGGGCGTCGGCTCAGTAGGTCGCGCGGCCGCCGGAGAGGTCGAAGACGGCGCCGGTGGTGAAGCTGTTCTCGGCCGAGCACAGCCACGCGATCATCGACGCCGCCTCCTCGACCTTCAGGAAGCGGGCGCGGGGGATGCGCGACAGCATGTAGTCGATATGCTCCTGGCTGATCTGCTCCAGGATCCGGGTCTTGGCGGTGGCCGGGGTGACGCAGTTGACCGCGATGTCGTGGCCCGCCAGCTCCTTGCCCAGCGACTTGGTCAGGGCGATCACACCCGACTTGGCGGCGGAATAGGCGCTGGCGTTGGGGTTGCCCTCCTTGCCGGCGATCGAGGACACGTTGACGATGCGGCCGTAGCCGCGCGCGATCATGCCCGGCACCACGGCGCGGCAGCAGTAGTAGACGGCGTTCAAATCCAGCTCGATCACCTGGCGCCAGGTGTCGAGCGGATAGTCCCAGGTCTTCACCGACGGCCCGGCGATGCCGGCATTGTTGATCAGGATGTCGATCTGCCCCTGGGCCTCCACCGCCGCGGCCACGGCGGCGGCGTCGGTGATGTCGATGGCGATTCCGGTGGCGCCGATCGCCTTCGCCGTCGCCTCGACCAGGGCTTGATCGCGGTCCCACAGCACCACCTTGGCGCCCGAGGCGATGAAGCGCTCGGCGACCGCCCGGCCGATGCCCTGCGCCCCGCCGGTGACCACGGCCAGCTTGCCGTCGAGATCGATCCTGTTCATCCGCGTTTCCCCGTGTTCCGGCCCGCCTGAGGCGGTGTCTTGGCTCGATATGCCCGACTTTATCCGGGCTCGGCTGGATGTCGCCAGCCCCGGATGGCGGGGTCAAGCCTATTTACCAGGCGGCGTGGTTCGCCCCCTCACCCTCCCGCCGCCAACGCGGCGGGCCCCTCCCTCTCCCCAAGGAGAGGGAAATAGGAGCGTGGCCCACTTAACCTCTTCTTGGGGAGAGGTCGGAATCGCGCAGCGATTCCGGGTGAGGGGGCGGCACCGGCGTTTCCGCAGGAGCCGCCCCTCACGAGGTTAAAGCGCCCGGACCGTGACCGTCTCCTCGGCCGCGCGCGCCAGCGGGTTGCGCAGGGCACGGCCGAAGGCGGCGGCTTCGATCTCGAAGCGGTCGCCCGGCTCCGGCTTGATGCCGTCGGTGACGCTCAGCGTCGCCGTGCCGAAGAAGTGCAGATGCACGTCGCCCGGCCGGCGGAACAGGGCATATTTGAAGTGGTGGTGCTCGAGATTGGCGATCCAGTGGCTCATATTGGCCTCGCCGCTCAGGAACGGCTTCTCCCAGATCGTCTTGCCGCCGCGGGTGATGCGGCTGGTGCCGCGCACATCCTCCGGCAGCTTTCCGACCAGCAGCTCCGGCCCGACCGAGCACTGGCGCAGCTTGGAATGCGCCAGCAGCAGGTAGTTCTGCCGCTCGGTGATGTGGTCGGAGAACTCGTTGCCGATGGCGAAGCCGACGCGCCAGGGCGTGCCGTCCGGCCCGACCAGGTAGCAGCCGGTGATCTCCGGCTCCTCGCCGCCATCCAGCGCGAAGGACGGCATGGTCAGCGGCTGCTCGCCGGCGACGACGATCGAGCCGTCGCCCTTGTAGAACCATTCCGGCTGCACGCCCGGCTTGGCGCCGGTCTCGCCGCCGGCCGGCTTGCCGCCGGTCAGGCCGTCCCGGAACATCTTCATGCTGTCGGTCAGCTTCTCGGCCTCGCCGAGGGTCTTGTGCATCTGGTCGCGGGCGTCGGCGCTGCCGAGATGGGTCAGGCCGGTGCCGGTGACGATGCAATGCGCCGGATCGGGATGGTCCAGCGGCGGCAGCAGGCGGGCCTCGGCGATCACCGCATCGTAGGACTCGGTGCCGGCGCCGTCATCGGCCGCGACCAGCTCGGCGATCGACTTGCGCGAGGCGATCGCCGCCTGGGCCAGGTCGTAGGTGGTGTCGAAGGCGGAGAGCAGCTTCAGGGCATCGCCCTGGCCGGCGACGCCGACGCGCCGCTCGCCCGACTTGGTGCGCAGTTGGATCAGGTTCATCGTCATTCTCACAGTCCGTTCGCCCAGCCGGCATCGACCACGAAGGTCTGGCCGGTACACATCGCGCTGTCGTCCGCCGCCAGCCAGAGTGTCATCTGCGCAAGATGGACGGGCAGCACCTCGTCCGGGATGCACTGGCCCTTGCGGCGGTCGGCATCCGCCTCAGGCGTCAGCCACAGCTCCTTCTGCCGCTGGGTGATGACCCAGCCCGGCATCACGGTGTTCACCCGGATGTGCTGCGGGCCCCAGTCGCGGGCCAGGCCGCGGGTCAGCCCCTCGACGCCCGCCTTGGCGGAGGTGTAGGCCGGCATCCCGCCCTGCTTCAGCCGCCAGGAGACCGAGCCGAAATTGATGATCGAGCCGCCGCCGGCGTCGCGCATCCCCGGCTGCACCGCCTGGGCGGCGAAGAACTGATGGCGCAGATTCACCGCCATGCGCTCGTCCCAGTAATCGGGCTCGACCGTCTCCGGCGCGTGGCGCTGGTCATGCGCGGCGTTGTTGACCAGGATGCGGATGGTCCCGATGGCCTGCTGCGCCTCGGCCACCGCCGCGCGCAGATCGGCGATGTCGCGCAGGTCGCAATGCCGGAACTTCGGCGCCGCCAGCCCCTCGGCCTTCAGCCGGTCGACCAGCGCGGTCGAGGCCTCGTCATTGATGTCGACGAAGAACACCCGCGCCTCCTGGCGGCAGAAATGCTCGACGATGCTCTCGCCGATGCCGCTGCCGCCGCCGGTGACGAAGACCGGCTTGTCGCGCAGCGACGGATAGTTCGCGTATTGGGTCATGATGTCCGTCTGCAAGGAAAAGGCCCGCCCCGTCCGGGACGGGCCCGGATCGTGCTCAATGGCTGTCGCGCGGCACCGCATGGCCGCGGCAGCCGACCAGGAAGTCGAGGTCTGCGCCCTTGTCGGCCTGCATGACGTGGCGGACGTAGAGCTCCTGATAGCCGCCCTTCATCGCCGGCTCCGGCGGCGACCAGCGCTTGCGCCGCTCCGCCAGTTCGGCGTCGGGGACGTCGAGATGCAGCCGCCGGTTGGCGACGTCCAGCTCGATCATGTCGCCGTCCTGCACCAGGGCCAGCGGGCCGCCGGCCGCGGCCTCCGGCGCCGTGTGCAGCACCACCGTGCCGTAGGCGGTGCCGCTCATCCGGGCGTCGGAGATGCGGACCATGTCGCGCACGCCCTTCTTCAGCACCTTCTGCGGCAGCGCCATGTTGCCGACCTCGGCCATGCCCGGATAGCCCTTCGGGCCGCAGTTCTTCAGCACCATGACGCAGGTCTCGTCGATGTCGAGATCCGGGTCGTCGATTCGGGCCTTGTAGTGCTCGATGCTCTCGAACACCACGGCGCGGCCGCGATGCTGCATCAGCTCCGGCGTGGCGGCCGACGGCTTCAGCACCGCGCCATCCGGCGCCAGGTTGCCCTTCAGCACGGTGATGCCGCCCTGCTTCACCAGCGCGTTGTCCCAGGGGCGGATCACCTCCGGGTTCCAGTTGGCGGCGTTCCGGACGTTCTCCCACATCGATTTGCCGGTGACGGTCGGGGCGTCCTTGAACAGCATGCCGTTCTCGCCCAGCGCCCGGGTCACCGCCGGGATGCCGCCGGCATAGTAGAAATCCTCCATCAGGAACCGGCCGGACGGCATCAGGTCGACCAGGGTCGGCACGTCGCGGCCGTACTCGTCCCAGTCCTTCAGGGTGAAGTCGGCGCCGGTGCGCCCGGCCAGGGCCAGCAGGTGGATCACGGCGTTGGTCGAGCCGCCGATGGCGCCGTTGACCCGCACCGCGTTCAGGAAATTCTCGCGGGTCAGGATCTTCGAGATGCGCAGATCCTCATGCACCATCTCGACAATGCGGCGGCCGGACATGTGGGCGATGACGTAGCGGCGGGCGTCGACCGCGGGGATCGCGGCGCAGCCGGGCAGGCTGGTGCCCAGCGCCTCGGCCATCGAGTTCATGGTGCTGGCCGTGCCCATGGTCATGCAGTGCCCGGCAGAGCGGGATTGCGCCTGTTCGGCTTCCATGAACTGCTGCAGGCTCATCACCCCGGCCTTGACGTCGGCGTCGAACTGCCAGACCGAGGTGCCGGAGCCGATGGTCCGGTCCTGGTACCGGCCGTTCAGCATCGGCCCGCCGGAGACGACGAGGGCCGGGATGTCGCAGCTGGCCGCGCCCATCAGCAGCGCCGGCGTGGTCTTGTCGCAGCCGGTCAGCAGGATGACGCCGTCGATCGGGTTGGCGCGGATCGCCTCCTCGACATCCATCGCCGCCAGGTTGCGGTACAGCATCGCGGTCGGCCGCAGATTGGTCTCGCCGGTGGAGAACACCGGGAACTCCAGCGGGAAGCCGCCCATCTCCCACACGCCGCGCTTCACATGCTCCGCCAGCTTGCGGAAATGGGCGTTGCAGGGGGTCAGCTCGGAGAAGGTCTGGCAGATGCCGATCACCGGACGGCCGTCGAAGACATGGTCCGGCAGGCCCTGGTTGCGCATCCAGCTGCGATGGATGAAGCCGTCCTTGTCATGGGGGCCGAACCAATGGGAGGAGCGCAGGGGCTTCCTGTTGCTGTTGCTGCTGCCGGCGTCGTCAGCCATCACTGGGGTCCTTGTTGGCTAGGCTGGGATCAGGGGTTCGGCTTGATGTGCGGCAGGGCGCGGCGCATGTCCTGTGCCGCATCCTCGAGCAGGACCCGCATCGCCTTGCGCGCCGTCTCCGGCTCGCGCGCGAGGATGGCGTCGCGCACCGCGCAGTGGAGGGGCAGCGACACCTGCAGCGCGCCGGGCGCGTTGTTGGTGATGCGGAAGCTCGATGCCATCGCGGTCTCGATCAGCGCGCCCAGCGGCTGCAGGAACTCGTTGTTCGATGCCGCCAGGATCGACTGGTGGAAGCGCAGGTCGGGCTCGACCGAAGCATCGCCGTCCGGCGCCGCCTCCATGTCGGCGAAGGCGCGGCTGATCGCCTCCCGCTGCGCGTCGTCGGCGCGCTCCGCCGCCATCGCCGCGGCCGCGGGCTCGATGATCTGGCGGATCTCGAACAGGTTTTTGGCCAGGCGCTCCATAGGCTGGGTGGCGAACTGCCAGGCCAGCAGGTCCGGGTCCAGCATGTTCCATTCGCCGCGCGGCCGCACCCGCGTGCCGGTCTTCGGCCGGGATTCGACCAGCCCCTTGGCGGCCAGCACCTTGATCGCCTCGCGCAGCGCGGTGCGGCTGACCGAGAACTGGGTCGACAGGTCGGATTCGTTCGGCAGCACCGTACCGGGCGGGATGTCGCCGCGCACGATGCGGGTGCCGATGTCATAGGCGATCTGGCCGTGCAGCGACCGGCGCGAGAAGGTCTTGCTGCCCTGCGGCTGGTCGGGGGCGGCCGTGCGGGTGGCGGCCCGCCGCTGCACCGGGCGCGGCAGGGCTCCTGTCACCGCATCCGCATGCGCGGCCATCGTCACCGGTCCTTTTGGTCTGTCCGGGCCGGACATCTCTGGTTCCCCTTTCCTGCCGCCGGTCAGACGCGGCCGAAGCCGTCCGGGCGCCACAGCGCCCCGGCTCCGCCGTCTCCCGCCGGTCCGACGATCTCCTTCCGGCCGATGTGCAGGTTGGGGGTAGGCCCGGCGGCATCGCCACGGGCCCTCCGCATGCCGTCCGTGCGAACGACATCCTCTCCGCTCTTCTCGACCACGGCCTTTCCCCAGCGGTGCGGTCTGGCGTGCCGACCGCACTCTTTGCTATTCATCATACAATTTGAGTATTGAGCCCTCGGCGGATCGGCGTCAAGCATTGCCGAACATTGCCCGGGCAACGGCGAAGGGAGGATGGAATGACGCTGGAGATCGTGCAACTGCGGGAAGGGGACAGCATGGCCGACATCGTGCCGGCGATCGGCGGCGGCATCGCCGGCTGGTGGACCGGCAGCGGCGAGGCGCGGCGCGATTGGCTGCGCCCGGCCACGCCGGAAGCGCTGGCGGCGGGCGATGTGCTCGGCCTCGGCAACTTCCCGCTGACCCCGTTCTCGAACCGCATCCGCGAGGGCCGCTTCCGCTTCCGGGGCCGGGAGGTGCAACTGCCGCTGAACACGCGCGAGCGGCACCAGCTGCACGGCCATGGCTGGCAGCGCCCCTGGACGGTGCTGGAGCGTTCGGCGTCGCGCTGCGTGCTGGTCGACGACTATGCGGCCGATGCCTGGCCCTTCCCGTACCGGGCGCGGCAGGAGTTCACGCTGACCCCGGCCGGGTTCGGCTTGGTGATTTCGGTCGAGAACACCGGCCGCGAGCCGATGCCCGCTGGGCTGGGTCAGCACTTCTACTTCCCGCGCACCCCGCGGACGACGGTGACCGCCGGGATCGAGCGGATGTGGGTCAACGATGCCGAGGTGATGCCGCTGGAGCTGGTGGACCCGCCGCCGGAGAAGGATCTGCGTCGCGGCTTCCGTCCCGAGGCGGTGCGCACCGACAACAACTTCACCGGCTGGGACCACCGGGCGGTGATCGACTGGCCGGAGCGCGGCGCCCGGCTGGTGATGGAGGCCGACGCCCCGCTCGACTTCCTGGTCTGCTATTCGCCGGACGACCCTTATGTCTGCGTCGAGCCCGTGAGCAACGCCACCGACGCCTTCAACCTGGCCGAGTCCGGCCGCACCGACACCGGCATGGCGGTGCTGCAGCCGGGCGAGGCGCTGCGCGGCGTGGTCCGGCTGCGGCCTGAGGTGGTTGGATAGAATCCCGAGGGCGGCCTCCTATTCGTCATGGCGAGCCCCGCAGGGGCGTGGCCATTCAGGGGCCGGTGCGAGCCGCCCTGGATGGCCCATTCTCGACTCAAGGGGGCGCTTCGCTCCTCGCCATGACGGCTGAGTGGGATGGTGGAAACGAGCGATTTGGTTCCACCGAGAATCAGTGTGCAGTTCTCTCCAATGGCCGAATTGAAGTCGGCTAATTATCTTTCTCTCCTTTCCCGATCGGCCGGCGACTCGAAGGTCGCCGAGCCTCCCGGCGCACCTTCCGGAACGCACGGACACAAGGCTTTCTGCGGCTTTCCGGTGGGTGTAGAGACGGCGCCATCCGCACCGACCCGGCGCCTTCGCTCCGGGGCGTCCGTCTGAAGGAGAGGCGTCATGACCAAGGTTCTGCTGCTCGGCGGCGGCAAGATCGGCACCTGCATCACCGCCCTGCTGACCGCCACGGGTGACTACCAGCTCACCGTCGGCGACCAGGACCAGGGCATGCTCGACCGGCTCGAGGCCGATGTCGCCAAGCGCCAGCTGCGCTTCGACGACGCCCAGGCGCTGCGCGACGCCGTGTCCGGCCACGACGTGGTGATCTCGGCCGCGCCGTTCCACCTGACGCCGCTGATCGCCGAGGCGGCGAAGGACCGCGGCGCCCACTATTTCGACCTGACCGAGGATGTCGAGAGCACCCGCCGGGTCAAGGCCCTGGCCGAGGGCGCGAAGACCGCCTTCACCCCGCAATGCGGCCTGGCGCCGGGCTTCATCTCGATCGTCGGCTACGACCTGGCCAAGCGCTTCGACGAGCTGCACACCCTGCATATGCGCGTCGGCGCCCTGCCGGTCTATCCGTCGAACGCGCTGAAGTACAACTTGACCTGGTCGACCGACGGGCTGATCAACGAGTACTGCAACCCCTGCGAGGCGATCCATGAGGGCGAGCTGCGCGAGGTGCTGCCGCTCGAAGGCATGGAGCACATCTCGCTCGACGGCATCGACTACGAGGCGTTCAACACCTCGGGCGGCCTCGGCACGCTGTGCGAGACGCTGGACGGCAAGGTCAAGTTCCTGAACTACAAGACCGTGCGCTATCCGGGCCATCGCGACATCGTCAAGCTGCTGGTCAACGAGCTGCAGCTGGGCCAGCGCCGCGACATCCTGAAGGACGTGCTCGAGGCCTCGATCCCGATGACCAAGCAGGACGTGGTCCTGATCTTCGTCACCGCCTGGGGCAAGAAGGAAGGCCGCCTGATGCAGGAGACCTATGCCAAGAAGGTCTATGCCAAGGAGATCGGCGGCCAGCTGTGGAGCGCGATCCAGGTCACGACCGCGGCCGGCATCTGCGCCATGGTCGACCTGCACCGCGCCGGCCAGCTGCCGCAGAGCGGCTTCGTGCGGCAGGAGCAGGCGAACCTGTCCGACTTCCTGGCCAACCGCTTCGGCCAGCACTACGCATAAGAACCGGGTTTAGGGACGGAAACGGGAAAGGGCGCGGCCGAGAGGCTGCGCCTCTTCGTTGGCTCAACGCGATTTCAGCAGTCGGCGCTGCAGTAGAATCTGCATGTTTCGGCGCCCATCGAAAACGCCATGGACGTTCACGGTCGCCACGCCGATCCGATAGATGATGCGGTATGGCTTATAATGGATCTCGCGGTATTCGGTATTGCCGAACGCCCTCAGTTCCTTCGGGACGTTGTCGCGCTGGGGCAGATTTCCGAGCCCTTTCATGGCGTCCTGGAGGGCTTCCAGCACCTTGCCGGCATTCTCGACGGAGTCCTGTTCCGCTATGAAGCGCCAGATCTCCTCCACGTCCCGCCTTGCGGCACGCGACAGGATGACCTTGATCGCCATCGCGGATCAGATCTTGAGGTTGGCCCTGATCTCGGCGAAGGCCTCGTCGACAGGCAGCCCCTCGCCAGCCTCGATCTCGGCCTCGCCCAACGCCAGGATCTTCAGCAGCGCCAGCGTCTCCTGGGTCTGCTCGTAGCTGTCGATGTCCTGCAGCACCGCCTTGGCCTCGCCGTTGACGGTGATGATGAACGGCTCCTGCCCCTCCCGCAGCCCCTGGATGACCTCGGGGGCATGGGCTTTCAGGTAGCTGATCGGCTTAATGCGGTCGGACAGCTTCATCGCAGCCTCCTTGTATCGGCCCGAATATAGACCGAATTCAGACCGCCGGAAGCTGCCTATTCCCGTCCCAGCAGCCCGTCGACGATCATGGTGGCGAGGCCGCTGGGCACGAAGGATTTCTTCACCGCCTTGCGGTCGTAGGCGGTGTCGACCCAGTCCCAGAAGGCGATCGGCTCGCGCGCATTGGCCTCGGCATAGGCCTCGATGAACCGGTCCAGCAGGCCGGTCGGCGATTTTTTGAAGTGCAGGTAGCGCCAGTGCAGCTGTTTCAGCGCCTCGGTCGGCGGGGCGTTCTCCCGCGTCATCAGGATCAAGGCGGCCACCAGGCCGGCGCGGTCGGAGCCGGACTTGCAATGAACCAGGATCGGGTATTCGGCCGCCTCCAGCACCCGCCGGAGCTGGTGCAGCACGCTGACCTTCGGCGCGTCGCGCGACTTGGTGGTGACGTCGATGAGCGTGATGCCGTAGCGGCGGCAGGCCTCCGCCTCGCGGCGGTAGGAGCCGCAATCGCGCGGGCCGCGCAGGTTGACGATGGTGCGGATGCCGTCGCGCGCCATGCCGCGGATCTGGTACGGCAGCGGCTGGCCGGAGCGCCAGATGCCCGGCGCGATCTCGACCCGGGTGTTGACGAAGGTCCGGAACACGCAATGGTCAACGATCCAGCTGTCCAGCGCGTCGGCCAGGCGGCCGCGGCCCCCTTCTGTACGCTCAGGGCGGGGCTGGTCGGGAACGGCTTCGGTCATATCCATGTCGCAGGCGTGGTCCGGAAAAGCGAAGCCCGGCAGCTGGCGCTGCCGGGCTGTGCGTGGCGACGGCCGCGCCGTCAGTTGCGGTTGCCGAACAGCCGCAGGAGGAACAGGAACAGGTTCAGGAAGTTCAGGTAGAGCGTCAGGGCACCCCAGACCGCGGTCTTGGTCTCGACCTCCTGGCCCAGCCCCTCGGCATACTGCTCCTTCAGCCGCTGGGTGTCGTAGGCGATCAGGCCGGCGAAGATCAGCACGCCGAGCACGCTGATGACGAAGGCCAGGCCGCTCGAGGCCAGGAAGATGTTGACCAGGCTGGCGATCACGATGCCGATCAGGCCCATGATCAGGAACGAGCCGAAGGCCGACAGGCTGCGCTGGGTGGTGTAGCCGTACAGGCTCAGGCCCGCGAAGGACGCGGCGGTGATGAAGAACACCCGCACCACGCTCTCGCCGGTATAGGCCAGCAGCACCGGCGCCAGGCCGATGCCCTGCAGGGCGACGAACGCCCAGTACAGCGTCTGCAGCGTGGACGCGCTCATCGAGCGGATGCCCATGCTCATCCAGAAGATCAGGCCGATCGGCGCCAGCAGCGCGACCCAGCCCAGCCCGGTCAGGCCGATCCGCCCGAAGGCGTTGACTGCCAGGAACGCCCCGCCGATCGGGGTGAACATCACCAAGGCGGCGGTGATGCCGCTGACCAGCAGGCCGCCGGCCATGTACCAGTAGATCCGCAGCATGTACTGCCGCAGACCCTCGTCGAACGCCGCACGCTCGATGGTGCGCGCGCCGGCGCCCGGTGTTGCGTAGCGGCCCTGTGGATCGAAGGCCATCTCGAAAACCTCTAGTGTGGTGAAGAACCACGCGGCTGAAATATTGGCAGCGTGAGGCCAGGATACAACATGTCGGCGCTGCGCCGAAGGGTCTCAGGCGATCTATTCGTTCCGCAGCAGCGGCGCCGCCTTCTGGCCCAGGGCCACCCAGGTGCCGAGGAAGCCGAACGCCAGGGTGATGGCCACGCACAGCGCCGCCGTGCCGAGCAGGGTCAGCGGCAGGAAGGTCCAGTCGATCTCCATCACGAAGGTCAGCACGCCCCAGGCGGCCACCGTGCCCAGCGCGCAGGCGATCGCGGCGGTCAGTAGGCCCAAGAGGCCGTATTCGATCAGGAAGGCGCGCAGCACGTCGCCGCGGGTCGCGCCGAGCACCTTCAGCACCACCGCGTCGTAGATCCGGCGGCGATGGCCCGCCACCACGGCCCCGGCCAGCACCAGCGCGCCGGCCAGCAGGGTGACGCCGGCGGTCGACCGCACGGCCGCGCCGATCTGGGACAGGAGCGCGTTCACCGTCTCCAGCGCGTCCTTCAGGCGCACGGTGGTGACGTTCGGGAAGGCCTGGGTCACCGCCTTCTGCAGCGCCAGCTCCTCCGCCGCCGGCACCCGCGCCGTGGCCAGCCAGGTGTGCGGCGCGGCCGACAGCGGCTTCGGCGACATGATCAGGGTGAAGTTGATGCCCAGCGTGCTCCAGTCGATGTCGCGGATGTTGGCGACCTCGGCCTCGATGTCGCGGCCCAGCACGTTCAGCGTCATCCGGTCGCCCGGCTTCAGCCCGAAGGCCTCGGCGATGTCCTTGTAGACAGAGATCTGCGGCGGGCCGTCATAACCGGCCGGCCACCACCGGCCCTGCAGCAGCGTGTCCTTCGGCGGCATCGCGGCGGCGTAGGTGACGCCGCGGTCGCCGCGCAGCCAGCTCGACTTGGCTTGGTTCACCACCGCCTTGTCGGCCGGCACGCCGTTCACCGCGGTGATGCGGCCGCGCAGGCTGGGCACCTCGGCCAGGTCGGCGGCGCCCGGCGTGCCCTGGATCAGGGCGTCGAACTGCTCCTTCTGCGATTTCTGCACGTCGACGAAGAAGAAGGACGGGGCCTGGTCGGGCACCCTGTCCTTGATCTGCCGGTCCATGTTGCCC
>NZ_JANX01000060.1 GCF_000767795.1 Inquilinus limosus MP06
ACGGCGGTCCGCGGCCCGCCCGGCCGTCCGAAGACCAGCGGACGCGGCACCCGCACCGGTCGGCCGGTCGCCAGCTCGGTCCCGTCCACGACAGGGGCGGCGGCGAGGGCGGCCAGCTCCAGCCCGGTCCTCGCCTCGATCTGGCTGCTGAAGCGGGCGGCGATCTCCCCGGCCGAACCATCCCGGTCGGCTGCGCCGATCCCGGGCGCGGCCAAGGCCAGCGTCTCCGCCGCCTCGCCGATGCATTTCTGGAAGGCGCGCCAGGGGTTCGGATCGCAGCCGATCACGCCGTCGACGGCGATGGCCGCGCCATCGGCAGCGGGCAGGCCCTGCGGCAGCCGGGCGCCCAGCACCGTCAGGCCCGGATAATCCATCGCCGGCACCGCGAAGCTGGCCTCCAGCGTCGCGGCCAGGCAGAACAGCCGCGCGGTCCGGCCGTCCTCGGCGCTGCCGTCCGGCGCGATCCCGAAGGCGGCCAGCAGGCGCCGGGCCTCTTCCACCGCCTGGCCGGCTGCGCCAGGATCGGGGGCGTCGGACCCCGGCTCGAACAGCCGGGCGCAGGTTTCGTAGACCGAGGGCGGTGCGAGCATGATGCTCCGGATGACGGGCTGGGCCTCCGCCCATTTCACCATGGCCGCCGCGAAACGCGCGGTTGTTTTCTGCCGGCGTGGGATACCCGCCCTTGACCGCCCTCGACCCTCGCCTCGCCGACCGGATCGCCGCCGCGCTCGGCGTCCGGCCGGTGGCGGCCGAGCCGCTGCCGGGCGGGTCGACCGTCGATGTGCTCCGGGTCGACCTCGCCGATGGCAGCCGGGTGGTGGCCAAGGCCGGGCAGGGGCCGCTGCTGCTGGAGGCCTGGATGCTGCGGGAGCTGGCCCGCCATTCCGCCCTGCCGCTGCCGGCCGTGCTGCATGCCGCCGAGGACCTGCTGCTGCTGGACTATGTCGCGCATGAGCCCGGGCCCCCGCCGGCGCCGGCCCAGCTTCATGCGGCCGAGCTGCTGGCGGCGCTGCACGCGCCGGCCTGGCCGCGCTTCGGCTATGACCGCGACACCACCATCGGCAGGCTGCCGCAGCCGAACCCGCCGGGCGACCGCTGGATCCCGTTCTTCCGCGACCACCGCCTGCTGCACATGGCCCGGGCGGGCCATGAAGAGGGCACGGTGGATGCCGGGCTGCTGCGCCGGCTGGAGGCGCTGGCCGGGCGGCTCGACAGCCTGCTGTCGGAGCCGCGCCACCCGGCGCTGCTGCATGGCGACATCTGGACCGGCAACCTGCTGCATCGGAACGGGCGAATCGTCGCCGTCATCGACCCCGCCCTCTCCTGCGGCCATCCGGAGATGGAGCTGACCTATCCGACGCTGTTCGGCACCTTCGACGACATTTTTTTCCGCCGCTATGCCGAGCTGGCGCCGCTCGATCCCGGCTTCTGGGACGACCGCCGGCCAATCTACCTGCTGTATCCGCTGCTGGTGCATGTGCGGTACTGGGACCCGGCCTATGCCGCGCCGATCCGCCGGATTCTCGACCGCTACGGCGTCTGATCCATAGCTTAAGATCCCGAAACGTCTTATGATTCATTGAGATTGTAACGGTCCATTTTCTTCGCCATAGTCGCGCCAATCCGACGTCGACGCGGAGCTTGAACAGAGAAACGCCCTCGGTTTAAACGGCGAGCGAACAGTGAGGTCGACCATCCGCGGATGGTCTGTGGAGGCAATTCGGCGCGAGCATGGAATATTTCCTGCAGCAGCTCATCAACGGGCTGACGCTGGGCGCGATCTACGGTCTGATCGCGATCGGCTATACGATGGTGTACGGCATCATCGGCATGATCAATTTCGCCCATGGCGAGATCTATATGATCGGCGCGTTCATCGCGGTGATCGGATTCGTCGTGCTCGGCGCCTTCGGCGTGCCTGGTGTCTCGGTGGCCCTGGCCCTGGCCATCGTGCTGATCGTCAGCGTGGTGGTGACCGCCGCCTATGGCTGGACGGTCGAACGGCTCGCCTACCGGCCCCTGCGCGGCTCGACCCGGCTGGCGCCGCTGATCTCCGCCATCGGCATGTCGATCTTCCTGCAGAACTACGTCCAGCTGCTGCAGGGCGCCCGGCGCAAGCCGGTGCCGCCGCAGATCCCGGGCGGCTTCCAGCTGACCTCCGGCGGCGGCTTCGACGTCAGCCTGTCCTATCTGCAGATCATCATCGTGGTGCTGACCCTGGCCCTGATGATAGGGCTGACCTGGGTGATCAACCGCACCTCGCTGGGCCGGCAGCAGCGCGCCTGCGCCCAGGACCGCACCATGGCGGCGCTGATCGGCGTCGATGTCGGCCGCACCATCTCGATGACCTTCGTCATCGGCGCGGCGCTGGCCGCGGTGGCTGGCGTGATGGTGACCCTCTACTACGGCGTGATCGACTTCTACATCGGCTTCCTGGCCGGCATCAAAGCCTTCACCGCGGCGGTGCTGGGCGGCATCGGCTCGCTGCCGGGGGCGATGCTCGGCGGCATCCTGATCGGGCTGATCGAGGCCTTCTGGTCCGGCTACTTCTCGTCGGAATACAAGGACGTCGCCGCCTTCACCATCCTGGTGCTGGTGCTGATCTTCCGCCCGTCCGGCCTGCTCGGCCGCCCCGACATCGAGAAGGTCTGAGGCGATGGCCACGATCGCGCAATCCGACGCGGCCGGCGCGCGCCGCCTCGACGTCGTCGCCATGCTGAAGGAGGCCGGGGTCACCGGCCTCATCGCCCTGGTCCTGACCGCGCCGCTGGTCGGCATCCGCACCATCGAGCAGAGCGGCTCGCTCGGCTACCAGACCGACTTCACCGCGGTCGCCATCGCGGTGGCGCTGGTGTTCTTCGGCCGCATCGGCATCATCCTGAACCGCGAGGGCATCCCGCGGCCCGTGTTCTGGATCAGCCTGCTGTTCCTGGTCGTCTTCGCCCTCCCGCCGGTCTACGAATATCTCCGGCCGTCGATCTCCGACACGCTGCCGCCGCTGCCGGTGCAGGATCTGCACTCCGTGCCGCTGCTGCTGATCGGGGCGTTGGGCGCGGCCTGGCTGCTGATCCAGTCGATACTGGTGCAACGCCGCAGCAAGGCCAGCCTGTCGCGGCAGGAGCGCGACCGGGCGATGGACCGGATCGGCGCCCGGGTGCAGCGCCTCAGCGTCTATGTCGGGCCGATCCTGGTGGTGCTGGCGGTGATCTTCCCCTTCACCGATCTCGCCACCCGCAGCACGCTCGGCGTCGCCACCATCGTGCTGATCTACATCATGCTCGGCTGGGGCCTGAACATCATCGTCGGCCTCGCCGGCCTGCTGGACCTCGGCTATGTCGCCTTCTATGCCGTCGGCGCCTATTCCTACGCGCTCCTGTCCACCACCTTCGGCTTCAGCTTCTGGATCTGCCTGCCGCTGGCCGGCGTGCTGGCGGCCTGCTTCGGCCTGATCCTGGGCTATCCGGTGCTGCGGCTGCGCGGCGACTACTTCGCCATCGTCACCCTGGGCTTCGGCGAGATCATCCGCATCATCCTGATCAACTGGGCGCCGGTGACCGGCGGGCCGAACGGCATCAACAACGTGCCGCGGCCCAGCTTCTTCGGCTTCCCCTTCGACCGCAGCCCGCCGGAGGGCACCACCGCCTTCCACCAGCTGTTCGGGCTGGACTACGACCCGACGCAGCGGATCATCTTCCTCTACCTGCTGATCCTGGCCCTGGCGCTGCTGGTGAACCTGATCAGCACCCGGCTGCGCCGCCTGCCGGTCGGCCGCGGCTGGGAGGCGATCCGCGAGGACGACATCGCCTGCCAGTCGCTCGGCATCAACCGCACCAACCTGAAGCTGGCGGCCTTCGCCACCTCGGCCATGTGCGGCGGCTTTGCCGGCAGCTTCTTTGCGACATATCAGGGCTTCATCAGCCCGGAAAGCTTCTCCTTCATCGAATCGGCGATCGTGCTGGCGATCGTGGTGCTCGGCGGCATGGGCAGCCAGCTCGGCATCGTCGTCGCCGCCTGCCTGATCATCGGCCTGCCGGAAGCCTTCCGCGGCCTCGACCTCTACCGCATGCTGGTGTTCGGCCTGTGCATGGTCGGCATCATGGTGTGGCGCCCGCGCGGCCTCCTGGCGCATCGTGACCCGACCATCCTCCTGCACGGCAAGAAGGGAGCCCAAGGATGACCGGGGCCGTGAGCGCGCTCCTGACCATCGAGCACGTCTCGATGCGCTTCGGCGGCCTCGTCGCCATCGACGACGTCTCCTTCGATATCCGGGCCGGCGACATCACCGCGGTGATCGGGCCGAACGGCGCCGGCAAGACCACTCTGTTCAACTGCATCACCGGCTTCTACAAGCCGACCGCCGGCCGGATGACGCTCAAGGGCGAGACCGGCGAGTTCCTGCTGGAGCAGATCCCCGGCTACCGCATCGCCCAGCAGGCCAGGGTCGCCCGCACCTTCCAGAACATCCGCCTGTTCGCCGGGATGAGCGTGCTGGAGAACCTGATGGTGGCCCAGCACAACAAGCTGATGCGCGCCTCGGGCTTCTCGATCGCGGGGCTGCTCGGCCTGCCGAGCTACCGTCGGGCGGAGCGCGAGGCAGTGGAGAAGGCGAAGTTCTGGCTCGACCGCGTCGGGCTGACCGCCCAGGCCGACGATTCCGCCGGCAGCCTGCCCTATGGCGGCCAGCGCCGGCTGGAGATCGCGCGGGCGATGTGCATCGACCCGGTGATCCTGTGCCTGGACGAGCCGGCCGCCGGCCTGAACCCCCGCGAATCCCAGGAGCTGAACGGCCTGCTGCGCGCCATCCGCGACGAGCACCGGACCAGCGTCCTCCTGATCGAGCACGACATGAGCGTCGTCATGCAGATTTCCGACCACATCGTGGTGCTCGACCACGGCAAGAAGATCGCCGACGGCACGCCGGAGCAGATCCGCAGCGACGAGGCGGTGATCCGGGCCTATCTCGGCGAGCCCGAGGAGGACGACCTGCCGCCGGAGATCGCCGCCGACGTGGCTGCCGCGACCGGGGAGGCCCGGCCGTGATGCTGTCGCTGCAGGGCGTGCACACCTTCTACGGCGCCATCGAGGCGCTGCGCGGCGTCGATGTCGAGGTCAAGGAAGGCGAGATCGTCACTCTGATCGGCGCCAACGGCGCCGGCAAGTCGACCCTCCTGATGACGATCTGCGGCAACCCGCAGGCGCGCAAGGGGGCCGTGGTGTTCGACGGCAGGGAGATCACCCGCCAGCCGACCTTCGAGATCGTGCGCCGCGGCGTCGCCATCTCCCCGGAAGGCCGCCGCATCTTCCCGCGCATGACGGTGATGGAGAACCTGCAGATGGGGGCGCTGACTGCCGATCCGGCGGTGTTCGGGCGCGACCTCGAGCAGATCTTCGTGCTGTTCCCGCGGCTGAAGGAGCGGCAGGCCCAGCGCGGCGGCACCCTGTCGGGCGGCGAGCAGCAGATGCTGGCGATCGGCCGGGCGCTGATGAGCCGGCCGCGCCTGCTGCTGCTGGACGAGCCGTCGCTCGGTCTGGCGCCGCTGGTGGTGAAGCAGATCTTCGAGGCGATCAAGGTGATCAACCGGGAGCAGCGCATGACCGTGTTCCTGGTCGAGCAGAACGCCTTCCACGCGCTGAAGCTGGCGCATCGCGGCTACGTCCTGGTCAATGGCCGGGTGACGATGAGCGGCAGCGGGCGCGAGCTCCTGGCGAATCCGGAGGTCCGGGCCGCCTATCTCGAAGGCGGGCATTGAGGGGCGGGCGATGGAACAGATCCTCGGAACCTCGGTTGGCGACTTCATCTTCGTCAGCCTGATCCTGGGCGGCGGCGGCGGCTTCCTGACCGGCCAGGGCCAGGCCCAGGGCTGGGCGCCGATGCGCAAGGTGGTGCCCTTCGTGGTGCTGCTCGCCTGTGCGACCCGGTTCCTGCACTACGCGCTGTTCGGCGGTACGCTCTTGTCCCCGACCGGCTTCGTCATCGATCTTGTGTGGATCGGCCTGTGCGCCACGGTCGCCTACCGGATGACCCGGGCGGCGAAGATGGTGCGGCAGTATCCGTGGCTGTATGAGCGCGCCGGCCTGTTCGCCTGGCGCGAGCGGCGGCCGGCCGCACGGTAAGACGCCGGTCCTTCCGGGCCGGCGGAAAGCAAGGACCGCCGGGGTCGTCCCGCCGGTCGATGAACTGGGAGAGCGATCTGATGACGAGATTCAACCGTGTGCTCCTGGCGGGCGTGGCCCTGGCCGCGATGGCGTCGGCCCCGGCCTGGGCCGATGTGAAGATCGGCCTCGGCGCGCCGCTGACCGGCCCGAACGCGTCCTTCGGCGAGCAGATGAAGCGCGGCACCGACGCGGCGGTGAAGGCGCTGAACGACGCCGGCGGCGTGAACGGCGAGAAGGTCGTCGTGGTCTATGGCGACGACGCCTCCGACCCGCGCCAGGGCGTGGCCGCGGCGAACGAGCTGGTGGGCGAGGGCGTGGTGGCCGTGGTCGGCCACTTCAACTCCTCGGTCTCGATTCCCGCCTCGGCGGTCTATGCCGAGGAAGGTGTCGTCCAGATCTCCCCGGCCTCGACCAACCCGCAGCTGACCGAGCAGGGGCAGAAGACCACCTTCCGCACCTGCGGCCGCGACGACCAGCAGGGCGACGTCGCCGGCGCCTTCATCGCCGAGAAGTTCAAGGGCCGCAACGTCGCCATCATCCAGGACCAGACCACCTATGGTAAGGGCCTGGCCGACGCCACCAAGGCGGCGATGAACAAGGCCGGCCTGACCGAGAAGATGTATGAGGGCATCACGGTCGGTGAGCGCGACTTCTCGGCCGTCGTGTCGAAGATGAAGCAGGCGAACATCGACCTGATCTATTTCGGCGGCCTGCACAACGAGGCGGGGCTGATCCTGCGCCAGGCGCGCGAGCAGGGGCTGAACGCCCAGTTCGTGTCGGGTGACGGCATCGTCACCCAGGAGTTCTGGGGCATCACCGGCGACGCCGGCGCGGGCGTGCTGATGACCTTCGGCGCCGACCAGCGCAACTCCCCGGCCGCCAAGGACGTGGTCGAGAAGTTCCGCGCCGACAAGTACGAGCCGGAAGGCTACACCCTGTACAGCTACGCGGCGGTGCAGGCCTGGGCCCAGGCGGCGACCAAGGCGAAGACCTTCGACGGCCCGAAGGTGGCCGCGGCGCTGCATGACGGCACGGCCTACAAGACCGTGATCGGCGACCTGGCCTTCGATGCCAAGGGCGACCGCGTCAAGACCGACTACGTGTTCTACATCTGGAACAGCGGCAACTTCGCCGAGGCGACCCCGGGCGAGCTGGCCAAGGTCGGCGCCAAGTAACACCAAGGGCCAGTGGCGGACGCCACCCCGGCCCGCGGACAATGTCGACTCGGCGGAACTTCCGCCGGGTCTTTTTTGTCACATGATTGATCGCGGCGCCGTTCCGTGGTGTAACGGACGGTCTATATCGCAGTGCAGCATGGGGGTCAGCGATGGAGCTGCCAGCCTCCCCGATGGCGATCGAGCCGCGCGGGCTCGACCGGGACTCGCTCAAGCGCGACATTCTCGAATGGCTGGTCTATGCCGTCGGGCGCGAGGTCCATCGCGCCACGCGCCATGACTGGTTCGCCGCCACGGCCCTGGCCGTGCGCGACCGGCTGGTCGATCGCTGGATGGCGGCGCAGCACCGCGAGGAAGCCACCGACGGCAAGCGGGTCTACTATCTCAGCCTGGAGTTCCTGGTCGGCCGGCTGATGGCCAATGCGCTGACCAATCTCGGCATCTACGACGCCTGCCGCGAGGCGCTGGGGGAATTCGGCGTCGACCTCGGCGCTGTGCTAGAGGTCGAGCCCGACGCTGCGCTCGGCAATGGCGGCCTCGGCCGCCTCGCTGCCTGTTTCCTCGACAGCATGGCCACGCTCGGCATCGCCGGCACCGGCTACGGCATCCGCTACGAATACGGGCTGTTTGAGCAGCAATTCGACCGCGGCTGGCAGGTCGAATACCCCGAGGACTGGCTGAAATTCGGCAACCCCTGGGAGTTCGAGCGGCCTGAGGTGGCCTATCCGATCGATTTCTACGGCAAGGTCGAGCCGGGCGAGCCCGGGCCCGACGGGCGGCCGAAGCCGGTGTGGCGCGGCAGCCAGCGGGTGCTGGCCGTCGCTTACGACACGCCGGTGGTCGGCTGGGGTGGCGTCACGGTCAACACGCTGCGGCTGTGGTCGGCCAAGCCGGTGCGGGAGTTCGACCTGGTTCCCTTCAACTCCGGCGACTATCTGAAGTCGGTCGAGGACAAGATCCTGTCCGAGACCCTGTCGCGCGTCCTCTACCCGAACGACAACACCCCGGCGGGGCAGGAGCTGCGGCTCAAGCAGGAGTACTTCTTCACCTCGGCCTCGCTGCAGGACGTGCTGCGGCGGCACCGGATGCATCATGACGGCTATGACGACCTGCCGGAAAAGGTGGCGCTGCAGCTGAACGACACCCATCCGGCGATCGCGGTGCCGGAGCTGATGCGCCTGCTGATCGACCGGCACCGGCTGGACTGGGACCGCGCCTGGGCGATCACCAAGGGCTGCATCAGCTACACCAACCACACGCTGATGCCGGAGGCGCTGGAGACCTGGCCGGTGGCGCTCTTGGAGCGGGTGCTGCCGCGCCATCTGCAGATCGTCTACGAGATCAACGACCGGTTCCTGAAATCTTCCAAGGTGGTGGCGAAGGACCCCGGCCGCCTGTCCACCCTGTCGCTGATCCAGGAGGGCTGGGACAGGCGGGTGCGCATGGGGCCGCTGGCCTTCCTCGGCAGCCACCGGGTCAACGGCGTCTCGGCCCTGCACACCCAGCTGATGCGCGAGACGGTGTTCCGCGACCTGAACGAGGAGTTCCCGGACCGCATCACCAACAAGACCAACGGCATCACCCCGCGCCGCTGGCTGGTGCAGGCCAACCCGAACCTGTCGCAGCTGATCCACAACATGATCGGCAGCGGCTGGGAAGACAATCTGGAGCGGCTGTCGGTCCTGGCCGGCAGGACCGAGGACAGCGCCTTCCGCGAGGCGTTCTGGGCGGTGAAGCGCCGCAACAAGGCCCTCCTGGCGCATCATATCGGCGAGATCGCCGACCTCCGCGTCTCCGGCGACGCGCTGTTCGACGTCCAGGTCAAGCGCATCCACGAATACAAGCGCCAGCTGCTGAACATCCTGCATGCCGTGGCGCTCTGGCAGGAGATGCGGGACCAGCCGGACGCCGCCTGGACGCCGCGGGTCAAGATCTTCGCCGGCAAGGCCGCGCCCGGCTATGCCATCGCCAAGCTGATCATCAAGCTGGCGAACGATGTCGCCAAGGTGATCAACGCCGACGCCGAGATCCGCGACCAGCTGAAGATGGTGTTCCTGCCGAACTACAACGTCACGCTGGCGGAGCGGATCATCCCCGCCGCCGACCTGTCGGAGCAGATCTCGACCGCCGGCATGGAGGCGTCGGGCACCGGCAACATGAAGTTCGCCCTGAACGGCGCGATCACCATCGGCACGCTGGACGGCGCCAATGTCGAGATCGCCGAGCGGGTGGGCGAGGACAACATCCTGATCTTCGGACTGACCGCGGCCGAGGTGGCGGCGAAGCGGGCCCAGGGCTATGACCCGGGGGCCGTGATCGCGGGTGACTCGCGCCTGGCCCGGGCGGTGGCGGCGATCGAGGACGGCACCTTCTCGCCCGACGATCCGGGCCGGTTCCGGCCGATCACCGACGCGCTGCGGCACAGCGACTGGTTCCTGGTGGCGGCCGACTTCGCCGCCTATTGGGAGGCCCAGGCCCGCGCCGCCGCCCTCTACCGCGACCGCGCCGAATGGACCCGGATGGCGATCCGCAACACCGCCAATGTCGGCTGGTTCTCCTCCGACCGCACGGTGCAGGATTATGCGGAGGAGATCTGGGGCGTCTGGCCGCCTCTGGCTCGCGCGGCGGAATAGGGCTCCGCCGTTACGGTCTTGCGCCCGGACGCCTCGGCGGGAAGACTGCGCCCGATCGATTCCCGACCGGACAAGTTGCATGCGCGCCGCTCGCCTCCTGCTTCGCCTCGCCTTCGCCGTCCTGCTGCTGCCCGGCGCCTTGCCGGCCGTGGCGCAGACCGCGGTGGAGGCGCCGGCGGGTGTACAGGCTGGGGCGCCGGGCGGCGGCCTTGCCATGTATGGCGAGCCGAAATACCCGGCGGATTTCGGCCATTTCGCCTATGCCGACCCGGCCGCGCCGAAGGGCGGCGAGCTGCGCCGGGCGGTGGTCGGCAGCTTCGACACGCTGAATCCCTTCATCATCGGCGGCCAGACCGACCAGGTGCGATTGATCATGCCGCCCTATGTCTTCGCCAGCCTGATGACGCGGGGCTGGGACGAGCCCTTCACCCTGTACCCCTATGTGGCCGACCGGGCGGAGATGTCGGATGACCGGCGCCAGGTCACCTTCCATCTCAACCCCAAGGCGGTGTTTCACGACGGCACGCCGGTAACGGCGGACGACGTGATCTTCACCTGGCAGACCCAGGGGACCAAGGGCCTGCCCAACACCCGCGCGATCTACGGCACGATGGAGGGGATCGACCGCATCGACGATCGCACGGTCCGCTTCCGCTTCAAGCCGGAGGCGGCGCGCGAGAACCCGCTGGTCGTCGCCATGCAGCCGATCCTCAGCAAGGCCTGGTACACCAGCCATGCCTTCGACCAGCCGAGCCTGGATCCGCCCCTGGGTGCCGGCCCGTACAAGGTCGGCGCCATCGATCCCGGCCGCAGCATCACGCTGGAGCGGGTGAAGGACTGGTGGGCGGCGGACCTGCCGGCGATGCGCGGCCTCTACAACTTCGACACGATGCGGTTCGATTTCTACCTCGACGCCGACACGGCGCTGGAGGCGTTCAAGGCCGGTGCCTACACCCTGCGGCGCGAACTCGATGCCGAGAAATGGGTCGGCGGGTCCTATGACTTCCCGGCGGTCCAGGACGGCCGCGTCACCATGCTGACGCTGCCGCATTACCGGCCGGTCGGGATGATGGGCTTCGCCATGAACACGCGCCGGCCGGTCTTCGCCGACCCGCGGGTGCGCCGGGCCCTGATCCTGGCCTTCGACTTCGATTGGGTGAACAAGACGCTGCTGGGCGGCCAGTACAAGCGTGACGACAGCTACTTCGCCAACTCCTCCCTGGCGGCGACCGATACGCCGAAGGGGGCGGAGCTGGCGCTGCTGGAGCCGTTCCGCAGCCAGCTGCCGCCGCAGCTGTTCACCGAGCCCTATGTCCTGCCGCCAAGCGACGCCAGCGGCCGCAACCGCGAGAATCTGCGGGCGGCGCAGGCGCTGCTGGCCGAGGCCGGCTGGACGATCAGGGACAATGCCCTTGTCGATGGCAGCGGGACCCCGTTCCGCTTCGAGATCCTGCTGCAGAACAAGGGCTACCAGCGCATCGCCCTGGCCTATGCCGACCAGCTGCGCCGGCTCGGCATCCAGGCCTCGGTCCGGCTGGTCGAGAGCGCGCAGTATGCCAACCGGATCGAGACCTACGACTTCGACGTGATCCTCAACACCTGGATCACGACGCTCTCCCCGGGGGTGGAGCAGTCGCGCTACTGGGGCAGCCGCTCGGCCGACGTGCCCGGGACCCGGAACTATCCGGGGGTGAAGAGCCCGGTGGTCGACGCCATGATCCAGGCCGTCACCGCCGCCCGGAGCGAGCCGGAGCTGCAGGCCGCGGTGCACGCGCTGGACCGGGTGCTGCTGTGGGGCAACTACGTGGTGCCGCTCTACTATCTCGACCGCGACTACTACGCCTACTGGGGCAATCTCGGCCGGGTCACCACCGTCAACCCGACCTACGGCACCGTGCTCGAGGCCTGGTGGTCGAACGGCAAGTAGCGGCGCCCGGCGGCCGCATCGATTCGGTGCAATTCTCCACAATTGTTGGGAACCTGGTCCGCGGCCGGGGGTTTCCCCAGCACCGCCTCGGCTCGCTCCGGGGCGGGCCGCCCCAGAAGCCCAAGGAGTTTTTCGTGAAGCGCATTGTTCTCGCCGCCGCCATTGCCACGCTCGCGGCCTCGCCCGCTTTTGCCGGGTGTGTCGAAGACGCCCAGGCCCAGGCCCAGAAGGTCCAGACGCTGAGCCAGGGCCTGATGTCCAAGGCCCAGGCCCCGCAGGCGGAGCAGTGCTCGGCCATGAAGGAGGTCATGGACGAGACCCAGAAGCTGGTCGGTCTGTACAAGGGCTGCCAGGCCGACCTGAAGCTGACCGACGCGCAGGTCCAGCAGCTCGACCAGCAGGTCGCCACCGGCCAGCAGGGCTATTCCGCCCAGTGCGGCGGCTGATCTTCCGGCCTTTCGATGATGAAAAGCCCCGGCCGTCCGGCCGGGGCTTTTTTCATGTCAGATCTCCCGTGCCAGCGCCGCCTCCAGGACCGTGGTCCTCAGCGCGCTGGACAGGTTGCCGTCCGGGTCGCGGGCGGCGTCCACCGCCTCGACCAGCCGGTTGACCGGCAGGCCGCGCACCGCGGCCAGGCGGGTGAGGGCGTCCCAGAAGGCCGGCTCCAGCGACACGCTGGTGGCGTGGCCGGCGATGCTGACCGACCGCTTGCGGACGCCGCTCACCGCAGCTCGATCAAGCAGACGGACCGACCATGGTCTCGGGCCGCACCCACTGGTCGAACTGCTCGGCGGTGAGGAGGCCCAGCGCGATCGCCGCCTGCTTCAGCGTGGTGTTCTCGGCATGCGCCTTCTTCGCCACCTTGGCGGCGTTGTCGTAGCCGATATGCGGGTTCAGCGCCGTCACCAGCATCAGCGATTCGTGCAGCAGCTGCTCGATCCGGTCGGTGCGGGCCTCGATGCCGACGACGCAGTTGTCGGTGAAGCTGCGGCAGGCATCGGCCAGCAGGCGGATCGACTGCAGCAGGTTGTAGATGATCACCGGCTTGAACACGTTCAGCTCGAAATGGCCGGTGGCGCCGGAGATGGTGATGGTGACGTGGTTGCCCATCACCTGGGCGCAGACCATGGTCATCGCCTCGGACTGGGTCGGATTGACCTTGCCCGGCATGATCGAGGAGCCGGGCTCGTTCTCCGGCAGGTGGATCTCGCCGATGCCGCAGCGCGGGCCGGAGCCCAGGAGGCGGATGTCGTTGGCGATCTTCATCAGCGATGCCGCGAGCGTGTTCATCACGCCCGAGGCCTCGACGCAGGCGTCATGCGCGGCCAGCGCCTCGAACTTGTTCGGCGCGGTCCTGAACGGGAAGCCGGTGATGCTGGCGACATGCGCCGCGAAGGCCTCGGCGAAGCCCTCCTTGGCATTCAGCCCGCTGCCGACGGCGGTGCCGCCCTGGGCCAAGTCCAGCAGGTGCGGCAGGCAGCCCTTCACCCGGGCGATGCCCAGCTCGATCTGCCGGGCATAGCCGGAGAATTCCTGGCCCAGCGTCAGCGGCGTCGCATCCTGCAGGTGGGTGCGGCCGATCTTGACGATGTCCTTGAACTCGGCCGATTTGGCCGCCAAGGCGCGGTGCAGATGCTCCAGGCTCGGCAGCAGCTCATGGCCGATCTGCTCGACCGCGGCGATGTGCATCACCGTCGGAAAGCTGTCATTCGAGGACTGGCCGCGATTGACGTGGTCGTTCGGATGCACCGGCTTCTTCAAGCCGATCTCGCCGCCCAGGATCTCGATGGCGCGGTTCGAGATCACCTCATTGGCGTTCATGTTGGTCTGGGTGCCCGACCCGGTCTGCCACACCACCAGCGGGAAATGGTCGGCCAGGGTGCCGTCGATCACCTCCTCGGCCGCGGCGACGATGGCGTTGCCGATCGAGGGATCCAGTTCGCCGAGCGCGATGTTGGCCTGGGCCGAGGCCTTCTTCTGGATGCCCAGCGCCCGCACCAGCGGGGCCGGCATGCGCTCGCCGCCGATCTTGAAGTTCTGCAGGCTGCGCTGCGTCTGCGCGCCCCAGTAGCGGTCGGCCGGCACCTCGACGGCGCCCAGGCTGTCGGTCTCGGTGCGGAATGCGGTTTCGGCGGCCATCGAAAGGCTCCGGTTGCTGTCAGTTTTCGGCTGGCCGGTTTGCTAGCACGAATGCGGGTGTGGGGGTAGGCTGGGTTCTCCCCGGCCGAATCCGATGCGCGGAGTCCCATCCATGTCCGCCGACCATCATCACGACCACGACCATGATCACGAAGGCAGCGCCCTGCCCGAGATCGCGCTGCGGGTGAAGGCGCTGGAATCGATCCTGGTCGAGAAGGGCTATGTCGATCCGGCCGCGCTCGACGTGCTGATCGAGACCTACGAGACGAAGATCGGCCCGCGCAACGGCGCCCGGGTGGTGGCGAAGGCCTGGGCCGATCCGGTCTATCGCGACCGCCTTCGGGCCGATGCCGGCGCCGCGATCGCCGAGTTCGGCTTCGTCGGCCGCCAGGGCGAACACATGGTGGCGGTCGAGAACACGGCCGACACGCACAACCTCGTCGTCTGTACCCTGTGCTCCTGCTACCCCTGGCCGGTGCTGGGGCTGCCGCCGGTCTGGTACAAATCGGCGCCCTACCGCTCGCGCGCCGTGATCGACCCGCGCGGCGTGCTGGCCGATTTCGGCGTCGCCCTGCCGGCCGAAACCAGGATCCGGGTCTGGGACTCGACCGCCGAGACCCGCTATTTGGTGATCCCGATGCGCCCGGCCGGCACCGAGGGCTGGGACGAGGACGCGCTGGCCGACCTCGTCACCCGCGACAGCATGATCGGCGCCGGTCTGGCGCGCGAGCCGGGAGACGCGCGATGAACGGCGCCCAGGATCTCGGCGGCATGATGGGCTTCGGCCCGGTGGTGCCGGAGCCGGAGGATGTCCGATTCCATGCCGAATGGGAGAAGCGGGCCCTCGCCCTCACCCTGGCAGCCGGCGCGCTGGGGCGCTGGAACATCGATATCAGCCGGCATGCGCGCGAGACGCTGCACCCGGCCGACTACCTGTCGTCCAGCTACTACGAGATCTGGACCAAGGGGCTGGAGAAGCTGTTGCAAGGTGCCGGATTGGTCTCGGCGGCGGAGCTGAAGGCCGGCCGCGCCATCGACCCGCCGGTCCCCGGCCAGAAGGTGCTGCGGGCGGACCAGGTCGCCCCGACGCTGGCGCGCGGCAGCAACTACCAGCGGCCGGAGGCGGCGCCGGCACGCTTCGCCGTGGACGATGTGGTGCTGACCCGCAACGAGCATCCGACCGGCCATACGAGGCTGCCGCGCTATGCCCGCGGCAAGGTCGGCACGGTCGAGCGCGTGCACGGCGTGTTCGTGCTGCCCGACAGCAACGCCCATGGCCGCGGCGAGAGCCCGCAATGGCTCTACACCGTGCGCTTCGACGGACGCGAGCTGTGGGGCGAGGCCGCCGATCCGACCCTGACCGTGTCGATCGACGCCTGGGAGAGCTATCTTGAGCCGGCATGAGGCGGTGATCGCGGCGCTGGACGGCACCGCGCCGCTGCCGCGCGACGCCGACGGGCCGGTCTTCGCCGAGCCCTGGCAGGCCCAGGCCTTCGCCATGGCGGTGGCGCTGCATCAGCGCGGGGTCTTCACCTGGCCGGAATGGGCGGCGGCGCTGGCGGCCGAGATCTGCCGGGCCCGCGCGGATGGCGACCCGGATGACGGCAGCCGCTATTACGAGCACTGGCTGGCGGCGCTGGAGCGGCTGGTGCTGGCCAAGGGCGTCGCCGATGCCGACGCGCTGGGCCGGCGCAAGGACGCCTGGGACCGCGCCGCCCGGGCCACGCCACATGGCGCGCCGATCCTGCTGGAGAATGATCCGTTGGGCAGGATGTGAGCGTCAGTCGAGGCGAAAAGACAGCCTATACCTGGACAAGCTCCAGCCGCTTCTCGATGCGATCCAGCCGGGTCTCGATCCGGTCGATGCGGGCGGATTGGCCAGCGAAATCGGCGTGAAGCCCGGCGACCGCGGCATGCAGCCCGGCCACCTGGGTTTCGAGCGACGTCATCCGGCGCTTGAGATCGCCGACGTCCTCAGCCAGCCGATTGACGTTTTCGTCGATCCGCCGGAGATAGCGCAGGATGAGGCTATCGGGTTCGTCGCTCATCCCGTCAATATGGCGATGGCGGCCTGGGAAGTCCACGTCCAGGCCGGTCGCCTGCGGGCCTGTTCGCCGAAATCGGGGAAGACCATGACCGTTCAGCTGCACAACCCGGCCGGCGTCGCCGCGCCGTTTTCCCGCTACAGCCATGGCGCCTCGGCACCGGCCGGCGCGCGCTGGCTGCACATCTCCGGCCAGGTCGGCGCCACGCCGGACGGCACCATCCCTGAGGATGCCGAGCGCCAGTTCGAGCTGGCCTGGGACAACCTGTTCGCGGTGCTGGCCGATGCCGGCATGGCGGTGACCGACCTGGTCAAGGTCGACGGCTTCATCACCCGGCCGGAGCTGATCCCGCTGTACCGCACGGTGCGCGAGCGGCGGCTGGACGGGCACGCCACGGCCTCGACCCTGGTGGTGGTCGCCGGCCTGGCGGTGCCCAGCCTGCTGGTCGAGATCCAGGCGGTGGCGGCCCGTTAGAGCGGAATGAATTGAGGTCGGGTCACGCCAGTCGATCCGGACCGGAGCTGACAGGACGTCGAGCGTCTTCGCGGATTGCCTCTCCCGCCTGGCGGGAGAGGCAATCCTCAGCGCCATCTCCCAACGCAAAATCATCTGGCGCTAACCGGCCTTCGCCACCTTGAGGATTCGGTCGCGGTAGTCGGCGACGGTGCTGACCTTCAGCCCGTCGACCTTGCCGCCATCGTCCCAGCGCCGCAGCCGCACCGCGGCGTCGACATGCGGGTGGCGGGCGAACTCCGCGGCCTCCGCGGGGCTCATCGGCCCGCCCTGCTTGCCGAGGGAATGGACCGAGGCGGCGGACAGCACGTCCAGATAGCTCGGCTCGACGGCGCAGAGATAGCGCTTGGCGGCGACGTGCAGCCGAACCGGCTCGCTCACCTCCGGGCCGAAGCGGGCGGCCAGCCAGTCGCCGCCGGCGCCGTCATGCTTGTGATAGCCGAAGGCGTCGTCGGCCAGCTCCAGGAAATGGCCGATATCGTGCAGCAGGGCGGCCACCACCAGCTCGTCGGGCGCGCCCTCATGCTCGGCCAGGGCCGCGGCCTGCAGGCCATGCGCCTGCATGGTCACACCTTCGCCATAGGTGTTGTGGCCATGCGCGGCGAACAGGCCCTCGATCTCGGCCAGCAGCGGGTGCAGGATCTCGCTCATCGGGCAGCCTCCAGGCTGAACAGGGTGCTGGTCAGGCCGTCCTTGTCGGCGTAGCAGCCCTGCAGCCAGCGGCGCCCGGCGGAGAAGCCGCGGCGGCCGTGCAGCACGCGCTGGTTGTCGACCAGGAACAGGTCGCCCGGCGCCAGGCGGAAGCCGACCGTCAGCTCCGGGTCGTGCAGCAGCCGGCCGAAGCGGCGATAGGCGTCGTAGAAAGGCTCGACCTCGTCCGGATCCAGGTCGAAGGGCGCGATCGACCGGTTGTTGTAGCGCACCGCCGCAACCTCGCCCTCGGCATCCAGCTCGATCAGCGGCGCCCGGCTGCGCAGGTCGACGCGGCCGGGCTCGACATAGCGGAAGGGCACGGCGCGGCGGGTCAGCAGGGCGAAGGCGTCCGGCGCCTCGCGCCGCAGCCGCTCGGCCGCGGCGAAGCCGTCGACCACCACCGACTCGCCGCCCTCGGCCGCCGCTTCCAGGCAGTGCAGCAACTGCAATTGCGGCACCGGATCGCGATAGGGGTTGTCGGTGTGGTTGCCCAGGCCGATGGCGGTGAAGGCCAGGTTCTGCGGCTTGTCCACCGCCACCACGTCGAACAGCCGCCCGTAATTGGTCTCGCGCACGAAGCCGAACAGCTCGACCACCTTGCGACACCATGCCGGGTTCGGTGGGCACGGCCGCGCAGCAGGGCGAAGCCGTGGTTCCAGGCCGCGCGCAGCCAGGCGGCGCGGGCGGCGTCGTCATGGGCGACGGCGGCATAGTCGCCGGC
>NZ_JANX01000061.1 GCF_000767795.1 Inquilinus limosus MP06
ATGGAATTCTATCCAATTCCATCATGGCGCGCCGGGGCACGGCCGGCAACGACGCCGCCGGGGGCGGCCTCAGCCCATCACGATGGCGCCGTCGGGCTCCAGCCGCACCGGCAGCGCGTCGAGCCCGCAATCGGCGGGGCCGGAGACCGGATGGCCATCGGCGGCGTCGAACTCGGCGAAATGGTTGCTGCAGACCAGGCGCTGCCCGTCGGCGCTCAGCACGCTGCCGCCGCGCCAGGTCAGCGGCAGGAAGGCGTGCGGGCAGGCGTCGAGGAAGGCGTGCACAGTGCCGCCATGCCGGACCAGCAGCATGGAGAAGACGCGGCGGCCGGCGCCGAAGCTCAGCGCCCGCACGCCGGGATCCCCGATCTCCTCGATCCGCCCCAGCGCCGTGCCCGGTGCCGGGGCATGGGGGTGCCGGCGCCAGGCCGGCTCCTCCTCCGGCGGTGCGAATGGGTTGCCGGTCACGCTGCCCGGTTGCCGTCGGCCGACAGCACACCGCGCCGGATCTGGTCCTCCTCGATGCTCTCGAACAGGGCGCGGAAATTGCCCTCGCCGAAGCCGTCATCGCCCTTGCGCTGGATGAACTCGAAGAAGATCGGGCCGATCACGGTCTGCGAGAAGATCTGCAGCAGCACCTTGGTGTGCGCGCCCTCGACCACGCCCTCGCCGTCGATCAGCAATCCCAACTCGCGCAGCCGCTCGACCGGCTCGCCATGCTTCGGCAGGCGGGTGTCGATCCTGTCGTAATAGGTGTCGGGCGGGGCCGGCATGAAGGCCAGGCCGTTCCGGTCCAGCCGGGCGACCGAGGCGTAGATGTCGCGGCAGCCCAGCGCCACATGCTGGATGCCCTCGCCCTTGTATTCCCGCAGGTATTCCTCGATCTGGCTCTTCTCGTCCGCGCTCTCGTTGATCGGGATGCGGATCTTGCCGTCCGGGCTGGTCAGGGCGCGGGAGTACAGGCCTGTCAGCTTGCCGCTGATGTCGAAATAGCGGATCTGCCGAAAGTTGAAGAGCCGGCTGTAGAAGTCGACCCAGACATCCATCTGGCCGCGATGCACATTGTGGGTCAGATGGTCGACATAGTAGAGGCCGGCGGGCTCGGGATGCGGCTCGGCCTCGCCGATCCAGTCGAAATCGACCTCGTAGATCGATCCCTTGGCGCCGTAGCGGTCGACCAAATACAGCAGCGACCCGCCGATGCCCTCGATCGCCGGGATCCGCAGCTCGCCGGCATTCACCCGGCTCTCGACCGGCTTGGCGCCCAGCGACGCGGCGCGCTTGAAGGCGTGATCGGCGTCGGCGACGCGGAAGGCCATGGCGCAGGCGCAGGGGCCGTGCCTGCGGGCGAAGTCGCTGGCGAAGCTGTCCGGCTCGGCATTGACGATGAAGTTGATGTCGCCCTGGCGGTACAGCGTCACCCGCTTCGACTTGTGCCGCGCCACCGGGACGAAGCCCATGGTCTCGAACAGCGCGCCCAGCTTTTCCGGCTCGGAGGAGGCGTATTCGACGAATTCGAACCCGTCCGTCCCCATCGGGTTGGACTCGGTGATCTCGGCCGGCGGGGCGTCGTGCGGATAGGGGCCCATGCTGCTCTCCTGGCGTGGCGCTCTGGGGAGAATGATAGCAGCGGAGGCATGGCCGTTCCGTGCGAAACGAAGGGTGGTGGCAAGCCCTGAAGCAAACTTCGAGCGCTGGGCAGGTGCTGTATGCAGGAAACGCGCATCATTCCCGCATGTCATGCCCGGGTTTGACCCGGGCATCCAGAGAGCATCGACAGCTTCTGGATTGCCGGGTCTAGCCCGGCAATGACACGGGAGGGGGGCGAAAACAAAAAGGCCGCCGGATCGCTCCGGCGGCCTGGGTGCCTCAGCGGCGGCGAGGCGCGCCTACTTCTCGACGAAGGCCTTCTCGATGACGTAGTCGCCCGGCTCGCCGTGGTTGCCCTCGACGAAGCCGCGATCCTCCAGGATCACCTTGAGGTCGGCCAGCATCTGCGGGCTGCCGCACAGCATCACCCGGTCGTTCTCGACCGACAGCGGCGGCAGGCCGATATCCTCGCCCAGCTTGTTCGAGGTGATCAGGTCGGTGATGCGGCCGCGGTTGCGGAACGGCTCGCGCGTCACGGTCGGGTAGTAGATCAGCTTGCCGCGGATCTCCTCGCCCAGGAACTCGTCCTGCGGCAGCTCCTGCGTGATCATTTCGCCATAGGCCAGCTCGGCGACCTGGCGGCAGCCATGCAGCAGCACGACCTTCTCGAACCGCTCATAGGTCTCGGGGTCGCGGATCAGGCTCAGGAACGGCGCCAGGCCGGTGCCGGTGCCCAGCAGGTACAGATTGCGGGCGGGCTTGAGGTTGTCCAACACCAGCGTGCCCGTCGCCTTGCGGCCGACGATGACGGGGTCGCCTTCCTTCAGATGCTGCAGCCGCGAGGTCAGCGGGCCGTTCTGGACCTTGATCGAGAAGAATTCGAGCCCGTCCTCGTAATTCGGGCTGACGACGCTGTAGGCGCGCAGCAACGGCTTGCCGTCGACCGGGATCCCGATCATCGTGAACTGGCCGTTCTTGAAGCGGAACGTCGGGTTGCGGGTCGTCTTGAAGCTGAAGAGCGTGTCGGTCCAGTGATGGACGCTGACAACGCGCTCCTCATTGAAGTTGCTCATGCCTCGTCACCCTTCGCTCGCGACCAACGCGCAGAATGTGGGAAATAGCCTCGCCGGTGTCGAGCCGATGCGTGTAGATTCTTCCGGCGAAATTTGCAAGGCGGCCTTGCTGCGGCATAATTTGTTTGTATACTAACAATAATGGCGGGCCGCCGGCGTTGTCAACGGTTCGCGACAGGCGAGGCGCCCCGGACAGCGGGGCCGCGGAAAAAGGAACGTCCCCATGGCGCATGACGAGCCGCAGAAGCCGGCCGGTCCGGCCAAGCTGGTGATCCGCAATATCGGGCTGCTGCTCAGCGGCAAGCTGGAGGCGCCGATCCTCGACGCCGACACCGTGGTCGCGGTCGACGGCCGCATCACCGCGGTCGGGCGCGAGAAGGATGTCGACACCGAAGGCGCCACCACGGTGATCGACGCCCATGGCACGACCCTGGCGCCCGGGCTGATCGACAGCCATGTCCATCCGGTGATCGGCGACTGGACGCCACGCCAGAACCAGATCGGCTGGATCGACAGCAGCCTGCATGGCGGCGTCACCACCATGATCTCGGCCGGCGAGGTGCATCTGCCCGGCCGGCCGCGCGACGTCATCGGGCTGAAGGCCCTGGCGGTCACGGCGCAGCGCAGCTTCTCCGCCTTCCGCCCCTCCGGCGTGAAGATTCATGCCGGCGCGCCGGTGATCGAGAAGGAGATGGAGGAGCAGGACTTCAAGGACCTGGCCGCGGCCGGCGTCACCCTGCTGGGTGAGATCGGCCTCGGCGGGGTCAAGGACGGCACCACCGCCAACCGCATGGTCGGCTGGGCCCGCAAATACGGGATCCAGAGCACGATCCACACCGGCGGCCCGTCCATCCCCGGCTCGGGCCTGATCGACAAGGATGTGGTTCTGGAGACCGACGCCGACGTGGTCGGCCACATCAATGGCGGCCACACCGCTTTGCCGGACGGCCAGATCCGCTGCATCTGCGAGGGCTGCCAGCGCGGGCTGGAGCTGGTGCACAACGGCAATGAGCGGGCGGCCCTGTTCACCCTGCGCATCGCCAAGGAGATGGGGCAGCTGGAGCGCGTGATCCTGGGCACGGACGCGCCGGCCGGCTCCGGCGTCCAGCCCCTCGGCATCCTGCGCATGGTCGCGATGCTGTCCTCGCTCGGCGACGTGCCGGCCGAGACCGCCTTCTGCTTCGCCACCGGCAACACGGCGCGGATGCGCAAGCTCGACGCCGGCATCATCGAGCCCGGCTGGTCGGCCGATTTCGTGTTCCTCGACACCGCCCAGCACTCCGCCGGCACTTCGATCCTGGAGAGCGTGCAGCTCGGCGACCTGCCGGGCGTCGGCATGACCGTGATCGACGGCGTGGTGCGCAGCCAGCGCAGCCGCAACACCCCGCCGGCCACCCGGGTGCCGGTGGTGGTGAAGGGGTAAGGCCTACAGCACGAAATCCGCCCCGGTCAGCGGGGCGTCGACAAAGACCTGTACCAGGAAGTCGGTGCGCCTGTCGCCGTCGGAATCTCCCCGGACCAGGAAGCTGCGTCCGGTCCCGACCGGCGTGATCAGCAGCTCGGCGCCGGCGCCGGTGTAGGTGGTACCGGCGACGATGGTGAAGGCGGTGTCGCCGTTGGCGGCGTCGCCGTCGGCGTCGATGGCGCCGAGATCGACGACATCGCCCTCGGTGCGGGAGAAATCGAGGATCCGCTCCCGGAAATCGGGATAGGTGGTGACGTCGGTGTCGGCCAGCGAGGTGTAGACGAAGCGGTCGGCCCCGGTCGCGTCGTAGAGATCGTCGCCATAGAGGTTGTCGTTGCCGGTGCCGCCGATGATCGTGTCGTCGCCGGCATCGCCCATCAGCTGGTCGTTGTATCCTGCCCCGATCAGCAGATCGTTGCCGTCGCCGCCACGGAAGCTGTCGAAATAATCGGCACCGGTGGCGATGTCGTCGCCGCCCAGGCCGTCGAAGCTGTTGATCGCACCCAGGCCGCGCAGGATGTTGACGCCGTCGTCGCCGGTGACGCTGATCCCGCGCTCCCGGCTGCCCTCGATGATCTCGATCCCGCTCAGCACGTCGCCTTCGGCGTCGCCGCCGGTACTGACGCCGGTGGTCAGGTTGATCGTCGGGCCGACCGGGCTGTCGGCATAGCTGGCCGTGTCGATGCCGGCGCCGCCGATGAGGCGGTCGGCCCCGGCGCCGCCATCGAGCACGTCGTCTCCGTCGCCCCCGTGGAGGACGTCACGACCAGCCAGGCCGAACAGGATGTCGGTCCCGGCCAGGCCGCGCAGCGCGTTGTCTCCGGCGTCGCCGGTCAGGGCGTCGCCGAACAGGCTGCCGCGGACGATCTCGAAGCTGTCGCGCAGCACGTCGCCCTCGGCGGCCCCGCCATGGGTGGCGCCCGTGGTCAGGTTGACCGAGACGCCGGCGGCGCTGTCGCCGTAGTTGAGGATGTCAATGCCGGTGCCGCCGGTCAGCGTGTCCGCGCCAGCGGCGCCATAGAGGTTGTCGTCGCCGTCGCCCCCTTCGAGCCAGTCGTCGCCGTCCAGCCCCCGCAGCAGGTCGCTGCCGCCGAGGCCGTAGAGGCTGTCGTCGCCGTCGCCGCCGAACAACCGGTCGTTGTCCTCGGTGCCGATCAGGATCGTCATCTCCACCTCCCGATGCGTTGGGCTATGCTGGTCATTCTGCGTCCGGTGCGTGAAATCTTATTTCGATAAACAGTCTAAAAATTTCGAAATGAAGGAGTCTATGGCTGTCGTGTGAAACTTCCTCAGGTGCACCGCGGGATGGTGGCGCGACCGGCCAAGCTCCGAGGTCCCCGGGGCGGAGCGTGTCATCCGTTCGGATGATGTTGGTGGACCGCCCCGAGGGTAGCTTGAGGGCTGGCGGCCGATGCTTCCGCCATCGGTGGGAGGGAGATTGAGCGTGGATATCAACGGCACCGACGGCGACGACACGCTTTCCGGAACGGAGAGCTCCGACATCATCAAAGGCGAAGGCGGAAACGATACGCTCTACGGCCTCGGCGAGCTGGATCTCATGGACGGCGGCAGCGGCAACGACTGGCTCTACGGGGGCGGGGGCCTCGACTTTCTGAGCGGCGGCGACGGCAACGACACGCTCGACGGTGGCGACGGGAATGATCTTCTGACCGCAGGCGCCGGCTACGATGTGCTGTTCGGTGGCGTCGGTGACGACCAGCTGTACGTGCCCAACCTCTCGGGCACTGCCGACATCCTGGCCGATGGTTTCTTCGGCGGCGACGGCAACGACAAGCTGTCGATTTACCGGCTCGGCACCACCCTCGGCTACCGCATCGCGATGGACGGCACGGTTGCCAGCGACGGCAGCCAGGCGTTCAGCATCGAGGCGCTGGAATACCTCGCTGGCGAGGGTGCCGACGTCATCTCCGGCGGGGTCGGCGACGACTGGCTCATGGGCAATGGCGGGGCCGACACGCTGCGCGGCGGCGCCGGCCTCGACGTGCTGGGCGGAGGGGCCGGCGATGACGCCCTTCATGGCGGCGATGGCGACGACACGCTGAACGACGGCGCCGGGGCCGTGATCGTCGACGGCGGCGCCGGGTTTGACCGCCTGACCATCGATTGCAGGGGCAGCGCTGCCGCGGCCAGCTTCGCGGCGGACGGCCGGACCAACGCCGATGGCAGCCGCGTCATCGGGGTCGAGGCCATGGTTTACCAGGCCGGCTCCGGCGCCGATATCATCATCGGCACCGCGGCGGAGGACACCCTCTACGGCAATGGCGGAAACGACCGGCTGAGCGGAGGAACGGGCTCCGACATCCTGGACGGCGGCGATGGCGCCAATGTGCTGGACGGCGGGGCCGGCAGCGACATCCTGCTGGGTCGCCGCGGGCCAGACACGTTGATCGGCGGTGCCGGCGACGACCGTGTGGACTATGGCACCAGTGCGATCGGCGTCACCGTGAACCTGGGGGCCCGGACGGCTTCGGGCGGAGACGCGGACGGCGACGTGATCGGCGCCGATATCGAGGGGGTCTCGGGTTCCGATGCCAGCGACAGCCTGACCGGTTCGGCCGCGGCCAATTTCCTCGGTGGCGGCGGAGGAGACGATATTCTCTCCGGCCTTGGCGGAAGCGATGTCCTGAAGGGGAGCGCCGGCAACGACACGCTGGCAGGAGGGGCCGGAGCCGATGCGCTGGACGGCGACGGCATCGGCGTCACCGGCATCGACACCGCCAGCTATGGCGACGCCGTTGTCGGGGTGACGGTCGATCTCGCGGCCGGAAAGGCCTCGGACGGCGATACGCTGCGCAACATCGAATACGTCACGGGCTCGAATTTCGCCGACGCGGTGACCGGCGACGCCGGCGCCAACCTGCTGCACGGCCTCGCCGGCAACGACATGCTTCGGGGCGGGGCCGGCGACGATACCCTGTTCGGCGATTCCGGGAACGACGTGCTCCGGGGTGGTGGCGGGGCTGACCTGCTCAGCGGTGGCACCGGCATCGACACCGTCAGCTATTTCACCGGAACTGTCGGGGTTTCGGTCAATCTGGCGGTCGGAACCGGAATCGGCGGCGAGGCCCAGGACGACTCCTTGATCGGCATCGAGATCGTTTCCGGCAGCCAGGGCCATGACAGCCTCGTCGGCGACACCGGCGCCAACACGCTACAGGGCTGGGGCGGCAACGACGTGCTGGCCGGGGCCGGCGGCCAGGATACGCTCAGCGGCGGCGCCGGCGCCGACCGTTTCGTCTATGGCAGCGCGGCGCAGAGCGTGGTCGGCGCCAGTGCCGACCGGATCACCGATTTCAGCCATGCCCAGGGCGACCGCATCGACCTGTCGGCGATCGACGCCAGCACCGCGGCCGCCGGCAACCAGGCGTTCCGCTTCATCGGGACGGCCCTCTACACCGGCGTCGCCGGCCAGCTTCGCACCGCCGTTTCCGGCGGGGTCACCACCATCGCGGGCGATCTCAACGGCGACAAGCTCAGCGACTTCCACATCACGCTGACCGGCGCCATCGCGCTGGTCGCCGCGGATTTCGTGCTGTAGCGGCTAGCTCAGCTTGCGCAGCAGCTCGACCAGCGCCGCCCGCTCGGCCTCGGTCAGCGGCGCCAGCGTCTCCTCGGTGATGCGGTGGGCCAGCGGCACGATGCGCTCGGCCAGGGCCTGGCCGGCGGGGCTCAGCGCCACCTCCAGCCGGCGGCCATCCTCCGGGTCCGGGCGGGTCTCGATCAGGCCGCGCCTGCCCAGCCGGTCGACCACGCCCTTGATCGTCGCCGCGTCCATCGCGGTGCGGCGGCCGAGCCGGTTCTGCGAGCAGGGGCCGCGCTCCAAGAGCTTGGCCAGCACCGCCCATTGCGTCGCCGTCAGGTCCTGCTCGCCGATCCCGGCGGAGAAGATCGCCGCGTGCCGCTGGCTGACCTGGCGCAGGATGAAGCCGATCTGCTCGTCGAGGATATAGGCGTTGTGCCCGCGCGCCGCGATGGTCATGGCCGCCTCATATCACACCGCCAGATAGGCGTCGCGGATCTCCGGCTGCGCCTCCAGCTCGGCCATGGTGCCGCCGAAGCGAATGCGGCCGCTCTCGATGATGTAGGCGCGATCGCTGATCAGCCGGGCGAAATGCAGGTTCTGCTCGGACAGCAGCACGCTCAGCCCCTCGCGCTTCATCGCCAGGATGGCGTCGGCCATCTGCTCGACGATCTTCGGCGCCAGGCCTTCCGACGGCTCGTCCAGCAGCACCAGAGACGGGTTGCCCATCAAGGTGCGGGCGATGGTCAGCATCTGCTGCTCGCCGCCGCTCATCCGCCCGCCGGGGCGCCGGCGCATCTCGGCCAGGTTGGGGAACAGGGCGTAGAGCCGCTCCGGCGTCCAGGTCGGCGCGCCCGGCCGCGGCGGCTGCAGGCCGACGGCCAGGTTCTCCTCCACCGTCAGGTCGGTGAAGATCCGCCGGTCCTCGGGCACATAGCCGAGGCCGGCGCGGGCGATCTCATGCGTCGGCCTGGCGGCGATGTCGGCGCCGCGGAACAGGATCCGGCCCTCCCGCCGCGGCACCAGCCCGACCAGGGACCGGAAGGTGGTGGACTTGCCGGCGCCGTTGCGGCCGAGGAAGGCGACCACCTCGCCCTCGCCGACCTCGAAACCGACATCGAACAGGATGTGCGCCGGGCCGTAATGGGCGTTGAGGCCGGAGACCGAGAGAGTCATGCAGTCACCCCTTCGCGATGCCTGGCGTCGTACAGCAGCCCGTCGCCGAGATAGACCGCGCGCACCTGCGGGTCGCGGCGCACCGCCTCGGGCGTGCCCTCGGCGATCAGCGCGCCGCGGTTCAGCACCATGATCCGGTCGGCATGCTCGAACACCACATCCATGTCGTGCTCGGTGAACAGCACGCCGATCCGGCGCTGCCGGGCGACCCGCGCGGTCAGGCGCATCAGCGCCACCCGTTCCTTCGGCGCCATGCCGGCGGTGGGCTCGTCCATCAGAAGCAATTTGGGCGTGTTGGCCAGGGCGACCGACAGCTCCAGCCGCTTGACGTCGCCATAGGCCAGTTCGCCGCAGGCCCGCTCCGCCGCGTCGCCGAGTCCCACCAGGTCCAGCAGCGCATCGGCCTCGCCGCGATAGGCGCGGCCGGCGAAGGCAAGGCCGAACCGGCGGTGATGCGACAGCAGCGCCACCTGCACGTTCTCGCGCACGGTCATCGAGGCGAAGGTGGCGGCGATCTGGAAGGTACGGCCGACGCCCAGGCGCCACACCCGGCGCGGCGCCAGGCCGGTGATGTCGCTGCCCTCCAGCCTGACCCGGCCGGCATTGGGCCGGATCTGGCCATTCAGCATGTTGAAGCAGGTGCTCTTGCCGGCGCCGTTCGGGCCGATCAAGGCAAGGATCCCGCCGGCCTCGAGCGTGAAGTCGACGCCGCGCACCGCCGGCACCCCGGCATAGGATTTGGCCAGGCCTTCGACCTGCAGCAAGGGCGCGTTCATTCCGCGGCCTCCATGCGCGAGGCGGCGGCGGAGATCGAGGCGGGCGGCTTCCGCCGCCTGGCCCGCCACTCCTCGACGAAGCCGACCAGCCCCTTGGGGAAGGCCACGACCAGCAGCACGATGATGCCGCCCAGCACCAGCTTCGACAGGTCGGTCTGGCTGGCCAGCCAGATCGCCAGCGCCTTGTAGACGATGGCGCCGAAGACCGCGCCGGAGACGGTCTCGATGCCGCCCAGCAGCACCATGACGAGGCCGTCGATCGACAGCGGGATGCCGAGATTGTCCGGGAAGACGCTGCCCTTGAGGAAGGCGAACAGCGCCCCGGCCAGCCCGGCCATGGTGCCGGCGGCCAGGAAGGCGACCCACTGCACCCCGGCGCGGCCGATGCCGATCGCCTCTGCCCGCTGGGTCGAATCCCGCACGCCGCGCAGGGCGAAGCCGAAGGGCGAGAAGGTCAGGATGCGCAGCAGCGCGATGCCGGCGGCCGCCACGGCCAGGGCCAACCAGTAGAAGCCGGCCGGGTTCGCCGCCCAGGCGGACGGCCAGATCCCCAGCATGCCGTTGTCGCCGCCGGTCAGCTCGACCCATTGCGTCGCCACCGACCAGGTGATCTGGGCGAAGGCCAAGGTCAGCATGGCGAAATAGACGCCGGACAGGCGCACGCAGAAGGCGCCGAACAGCGCCGCGCCGAGCAGCCCGAACAGCGGCCCGGCCAGCAGCGCCGCCTCCATCGGCAGTCCCATGGCTTTGACCGCGAAGGCCGCGCCATAGGTGCCGAGGCCGAAATAGGCGGCATGGCCGAAGGAGGCGAGGCCGCCGGTCGTCATCAGGAACTGCAGGCTGGCGGCGAACAGGGCGAAGATCGCGATCTCGGTGGCCACGCCCAGGGCATAGCCGCCGGCCACCGTCGGCAGCAGCGCCGCGGCCACGAGCGCGGCCATCAGGGCGATGCGCTCGCCCGGGCCGAAGGGCCGCCAGGGCCGGATGGAAATGCCGACGGTCGGCCGCGCCGGCCCCTCGGGCTTGCCCAGCAGGCCCCAGGGCCGCACCACCAGCACGCAGGCCATCACCAGGAACACCAGCACCAGCGAGATGGTGGGGAAGACCAGGATGCCGAAGGCGTTCAGCTCCGACACCAGCACCGCGGCGATGAAGGCGCCGGGCACGCTGCCCAGGCCGCCGATCACGACCACGACGAAGACCTCGACGATGATGCGCAGATCCATGCTGTGAGTGACGGCGTCGCGCGGGATCTGCAGCGCCCCGCCCAGGCCGGCCAGGAACACGCCCAGCGCGAAGACGCTGGTGAACAGCCATTTCTGGTTCACGCCCAAGGCCGCGATCATGTCGCGATCCTGGGTCGCGGCGCGCACCAGCACCCCCCAACGGGTGCGCCGGAACAGGAGCCACAGCAGGCCCAGCACCACGGGGCCGAGGACGATCAGGAACAGGTCGTACAGCGGCAGCCTCTGGCCCAGGATCTCGACCGCGCCGCGAAAGCCCGGCGCGCGGCGGCCGACCAGGTCCTCCGGCCCCCAGATCAGCACCGCGAGATCCTGCACCATCAGGGTGACGCCGAAGGTGGCCAGCAGCTGGAACAGCTCCGGCGCCCGGTAGATCCGGCGCAGCAGCACGATCTCCAGCAGCGCCCCGAGCGCCGCCACGATCAGGGCGGCGAGGACGAGGCCGCCCCAGAAGCCCAGCGCGCCGGAGAAGCGCTCGGTCAGGGTGTAGGCGAGGTACGCGCCCAGCATGTAGAAGGCGCCATGCGCGAAGTTCACGATCCGCGTCACGCCGAAGATGATCGACAGGCCCGACGCCACCAGGAACAGCGAGGCGGCGCTGGCGAGTCCGGTCAGGAACTGGGCGACGAGGAAATCCACCAAGCCTCTCCCGTTTATCCTAGTCCCCCTCCCCCTGCGGGAGGGGGTAGGGGGAGGGGGTTGCCGATGCGGGGCTCCGGCATTGCCGGATCAAAACTGCGCTAGGGCTCGGTCCATCCAAACGGTTCTCGTCGGCCCGAACCCCCTCCCCCTAGCCCCCTCCCGCGAGGGGAGGGGGGACACGGAGGATCACTCCGCCGGCCGCAGCTTGGCGACCTCGGCGTCGCCGGGCAGGTAGTTGGCGCCGTCGCGGTACTCGAAGCCGGTCATCACGCCCTTGCCGTCCTCCACCGTGGTCTTGCCGACGAAGGCGCCGAGGGTCGACTGATGGTCGACCTTGCGGAAGGTGATCGGCCCGAACGGGCTGTCGACGCCGATGCCCTCGGCCGCCGCGATCATCTTGTCGGGGTCAGCCGACCCGGCCTTGGCCAGGATCGCCGCAATCGACTTCATGGTGGTGTAGCCGACGATCGAGCCGAGCCGCGGATAGTCGTCATACTTGGCCTGGTAGGCCTTCAGGAACGCGTCATGCTCCGGCGACTTGATCGCGTACCAGGGATAGCCGGTGACGATCCAGCCCTCGGGCGTCTCGTCCTTCAGCGGGTCGAGATATTCCGGCTCGCCGGTCAGGAAGCTGACCACCGACCGGTCGTCGAACAGGCCGCGGGTGTTGCCCTCGCGCACGAACTTCACTAGGTCGGCGCCGAAGGTGACGTTCAGGATCGCCTCCGGCTTCGAGGCGGCCAGAGCCTGCACCACCGCGCCGGCGTCGATCTTGCCCTGCGGCGGCCACTGCTCGTTGACCCATTCGATGTCCGGCCGCTTGGCCGACAGCAGCTGCTTGAACACCGCCACGGCCGACTGGCCGTATTCGTAGTTCGGCGCCACCGTGGCCCAGCGCTTGGCCGGCAGCTTCGCCGCCTCCTCGGCCAGCATCGCCGCCTGCATGTAGTTCGACGGGCGCAGCCGGAAGGTGTAGCGATTGCCGTTGGCCCAGGTGACGGCGTCGGTCAGCGGCTCCGCCGCCATGAAGAACACCTTCTTCTGCTTGGCGAAATCCGACACGGCGAGGCCGATGTTGGAGAAGAAGGTGCCGGCCAGGATGGTGACGCCCTCGGACGACACCAGCTCGTTGGCGGCGGTCACGGCGTCGGCCGGCTTGCCGCCGTCGTCCTTGGAGATGACGACCAGCTTCTGGCCGTTGACCCCGCCGGCGGCGTTGACCTCGTCGATCGCCAGCTGCCAGCCCTTGCGATAGGGCTCGGTGAAGGCCGGCAGGCCGGAATAGCTGTTGATCTCCCCGATCTTGATCTCCTGCGCCCCGGCCGAGGCCGACCCCCAGAGCGCGGCGGCCAGCGCCAGCACGGCCGCGACGTGAAACCTCTTCATCCCTGTCTCCTTCGTGTCCCTGTCGGTCGGGCTGCCTTGTGGTTTGCCCTCTCGCCGTGCCGGTTTCCAGGCCCTTGTTCCTACCCGCTTGTCATGCCCGGGCTTGACCCGGGCATCCAGAAGGTCTCGACACCCTCTGGATTGCCGGGTCAAGCCCGGCAATGACAACGAGAAGGAAGGCCGGGCCCGGCCTAGTGCCTATCGCAATCCGTCCTCGCCCTTGATCTCGCTCGCCTTCAGCCCGCCGACCCGGGGCAGGGGGCGGCCGCTGTCGGTCACCGCCACCGCGACCATGATCTCGCCGGCTCGCGGCGCGTCGGCGATGCGCACCTCCATGCCGTCGAAATGGCTGCGGACATAGGCGGCGTCCTTGTGGCCTAGCGGGATGTCCAGTGCCACGCCCGGGCCGCCGCGCTTCTTCGAGGACGGGATCAGCGCCGCGCCCTTGCCCAGCACGCGGCGCACCGGCGTGCCCAGCTTCGGGTGCAGGATGGCGGCGGCGTGCTCCAACTCGCCATTCTCGCCCACCGCCGCGGCCTTGCCGTAGCTCTCCGCCGCTGGCCCCTCGATGCCCAGCGCCGCGACCGCCTTCTCGGCCAGCAGGCCGCCAAGTTCCTCGCCGATCTCGAACAGCCCGGTCAGGTCCTCGGCATAGCGGCCGGCGAAGGGGTTCTCGATCACTGCCACGGCGGCGGCGCGGCGGGTCGGCGGGGTGACCGGCCGGCCCATCTCGGTCACCGTCTCCTCGACCACGGTGACGATCTTCCGGATCTTCGCGTTCATCGCAGCCCGTCCTCGCCCTTGATCTCGCCGGCCTTCAGCCCGCCGACGCGGGCGTGGATGCGGGCGCCGGTGGTCATCACCAGCACCAGCGCGATCTCGTCCGCCTTCGGGCCGTCCGGCACGCCCACCTCCATCGCGTCGAAGTGGCTGCGGACATAGGAGGCATCGATATGGGTCACCGGCACGTCCAGCCGCGCGCCGGGCCCGCCGACCTTCTTGGCCGAGGGCACGATCGCCTTGGCGCCGCCCAGCGCCTCGCGCATCGCATAGCCGCCGGGGACATGCCACAGCGCGCCATGCTCCAGCTCGCCGGCAGCGCCGACAATGGCGCCCTTGCCGTAGCCTTCGATGGCCTTCGGGTCGCCGCCCAGCGCCCGGATCAGCTGCTGCGCCATGGCCAGGCCCAGCGGCTTGAGGTCGTCCATGAAGCCCGCGATCTCCTCGACATAGCGGCCGGCGAAGGGGTTGCGGATCACGGCGATGATCGCCCCGCGGTGCAGCGGTGCCGCGGCCGGCGGCCCGCCCTCGTGGAAGATCTCCTCGACGGTGACCAGGCGCTTGCGGATCTCGACCTCAGGCATGGAAGGTTCCTTGTTCAGCTCTTCGTTCGTCATCCCCGCGAAAGCGGGGATCTCCCGCCGCTCTCGATCCCATCGAGATTCCCGCGTTCGCGGGATTGACGGAGAGGGAGGAGCGGTCGGGGCCTAGCCCAACCATCCGCGTCTCGCCGGCCAGATGCAGGGCGGCGGCGCGGATCAGGCCGCGGGCGATCAGGGTCTCGGCCATGGCGGCGCCGGTCTCGAGGGCCGCGTCGATCTCGGCCGCGGCCAGTGGGCCGACGCCGCGGGTCACCAGGCGGTCGCCCAAATCGCTGTCGGGCTGCAGCTCGCGCGCCGGGACGCGGGAGATGGCGGGATGGCCGGGCAGGTCGACGGCATTGGCCACCACCGTGGCGGCGGCATCGGCATCGGCGGCGCCGGCGGCCAGGATGGTGACGGCGTCGGCGATGCCGAGCGAGAAGCTGCGGCCGCGCCAGCCGCTGGTGGCGATGCCGCAAATCCCGTCCCCGGCCGCCAGCACGGTGGTGCCGAACAGGCCGGGCTGGTCAGGTCTGTCCACCAGGCCGACGGTGAAGCTCTGTCCTGGCGCCAAGTGCAGGGCGATGTCGCCGCCGTTGTTGACATAGGCGCGGGCCAAGGGCGCCGCCGCGGTCATCGCCGCCAGCACCGCCTCGGCCACCGCGCCCGCCACCGCCGCCATCGGGGTGATGAAGCTGTCGGCGGCGTAGGGCGCCACCGCGTCATGCATGCGGCGGGCGACCGGGCCCTGCAGCGGGCAGCGATCCGGCCGGGCCGGGGCGCGCAGCAGGGCCAGCTCGTCGCACAGCTCGTCCAGCAGGCCGGTGAAGCGGCGCGCCGCCGCCTGATAGGCCGCCTGCACCGCCTCCATCGTCCCGCTGGCCTCGAGGATCAGGTCGATCGGCCCGTCCTGCAGATGCAGTCGCCGCCCGTCGGGCAGCAGCGCGATCTGCGGGATCCGGGCCATCGGCCGGCCTCAGCCGTGCGACCGCTTCGCGCCTTCCGGCGCGAAGGGCCAGGGGTTGTCGCGATGGCCCGGCACCTGCCGCCGCGCCGCGTCGACGCCGAGCGAGGAGAGGGGGCGGACATGATCCATATGCCCCTCCAGCGCCTCGTAGTCGGACAGGCGCAGGGTGAACTCGATCGGCGCCACCAGGGCCGGGGTGGGGACATAGCCGAAGGCGTTCTCCGGCACCCTTGTCACGTCGACCATGAAGGTGATGCCGCCGCCCGGCCAGACATAGACCGGGGCGCCGCCGCAGGTGACATAGGTCAGCGCCTGCTTCACCGACCGGGTCAGCCGCACCGGGTTCTCGGTGACGCCGGAGCGCAGCGAGCCGCCGGCGCCGCCCATGAACAGCACGGTGCACAGCGCCGGCTCGCAATTCTCCTCGATCCGCGCGATCGACTGCTGCAGCGCCGCCGGCAGCTCCTGCTGCACCGGCTTCAGCTCGTCATCCAGCACGTAGTAGGCGAAATGCTCGCCGGTGGTGCTGACCATCAGCATGGTCAGGCCGGGCCGCGCCGCCTTGGGGTTGAACGGCCCCAGGATCGACAGCGGGTCGGTGATGTCGGTGCCGCCCCAGCCGGTGCCCGGCTGGGCCACCTGGAAGTAGCGGCCGGGGGTGGACCGGCGGCCCTTCATGTGGATGCCGGTATCGGGGATGCCCAGCAGCTTGCCGGCCTGGTGCTCCGACAGCACGCCGGTGATGTGGTCGTCGACCACCACCACCTCGTCGACCTTGCCGTGCCACTGCTTGGCGAACATGCCGACGGTGGCGGAGCCGCAGCCGACCCGCATCCGCTCTTCCGCCGCGCCGTTGACGATCGGCGGTTTGCCGGCCTGCACGATCACCGTGGCGCCGTCATCGATGGTCAGCTCGACCGCGCGGCCGTTGCTCAGCTCCAGCAGCGTGTCGCAGGTGACGCGGCCCTCCTTCTTGCTGCCGCCGGTCAGGTGGTGCACGCCGCCCAGCGACAGCATCTGCGACCCGTATTCGCCGGTGGTGACATGGCCGACCGGCTCGCCTTGGGCGCGGACCAGGCTGCGCTCCGGCCCCAGATGGCGGTCGGTGTCGATCTTCACCTTGACGCCGCAATAGCTGAAGATGCCCTCGGTCACCACCGTGACCATGTCGACCCCGTCGACCTCGGCCGAGACGATGAAGGGCGCCGGCTTGTAGTCGGGATAGGTGGTGCCGGCGCCGATCGCGGTGACGAAGGTCTCCGGCCCGCGCACCAGCTTGCCGTCCCAGTCGCCCCCGCCGCGGTTGAACGGCACCACGCTGCCGCCCTGCTGCAGGGTGCGGTCCAGCACCACATGCGGGTCGACCCGGACCAGCGTGCCATCATGGTTGGCGTAGCGGTCGCAGGCCCCGGCGGCGCCGGGCTTGATGTAGCACATCACCGGGCAGGCATCGCAGCGGATGCGGCCGTCCTCGGTCTTCTCTGGGGGCTGGGACATGTCAGTCTCGGTTCCGGCCGGCCGACGGGATGTCCCCTGCCGGCGACGGCGCGGCGCCAATGCCGTGAAGCGCGCCTGTCCGGAGCTGCATCCGGGATCTCCCTGGCCTGATCCTGTTTCGAATGCGGCCGTTTCCCGGCCGGTATTTCATTCGTATACAAATGATCTTCATCCGCGCCAGGACCCCTGTCAAGGCGGGATCGACGGCGCGCCCGTAGCAGTCAGCACCGGCTACCGGCTACGGCACGGTGTCCAGATCGGTGCCGCGGAACTCGTCATGCGTGGCGAGGATCGGGGCCTGGTGATATTTGGCACAGGCGTAGTGCAGGCAGTCGCCCAGATTCAGGCCGCGACGCCCCGCCCTGTACCGATGCGCTGCCGACAGGGCCAGCGTCGTGGCTTGCGCCGCGGGCGGCAGGTCGCGGATCTCGATGCCGCGCTCGTCGAGGAATTCAAGCACGATGGGCTCGACGGCCTCGATCGGCAGATCGAACTTGTCCGGCCGGGCGAGCGCGATGGCGGTTTCCAGCACGGTCACCGGAGATGTGAAGGGTGTCTCCGCCACCATCAGCGCATCCGAAATGCGGGCGGCTTCGGGCTCGTGCGACAGGACCGCGATGATCGCGGACGCATCCACGAACATCAGCGCTCGTCCCACAGGTCATCAAAGGCGCTTTTCGGCAGGGGGCGGCGCGCCGTGTCGTTGAGGCTCACCCCGTGCTTCCGGCGAAGGCGTTCGGCCGTCTGCAACGGCGTCTCGGCCTTGCGGCGGCGTTCGATCGCTTCCTTCATCGCGATGACGATGGCCTCCGTGATGCCGACGCCTTCCAGCTTGGCGAACTTCCGGGTCAGCTCGTCGGCTTCCGGATTGTTGATGTTGATCGCCATGGAGCATCTCACGCAGACGACTACATGCGCATATGTAGTCGGCCTTGCCTACATCGGCAACAGCCGGATCCGCTGCTCCGCCGCGCCTTCCACCGCCGCGCGGCTGTACAGCAGCGGCACCTGCTCGCCGCGGGCCCAGAGCGGGGCGAGGTCGCGGTAGTGCGGCGAACGCGGGTCGCCGGACTGGCCGGGCGTGTTGATGCAGGTGCTGCGGTCCCAGTCGCCGACATCCATGACGATGCGGACCGAGGCGCCATGGGTCACCCGGAAATCGTCCGGCCGGTAGGCGGCGTGCATGACGGTGGAACTGCTGCCGCCCTTC
>NZ_JANX01000062.1 GCF_000767795.1 Inquilinus limosus MP06
AGCAGCAGGCCGATGACCGCGAAGGCGGCCTCGCCGGTGTACCAAGCGGGATTCAGGAAGCGCGGCCTGTGGTCGAGCCCGGCCCGGGCGATGGCGACCTCCGATCGCATCAGCCGCAGATCCAGCCGGTCGCCCGGGGACGACGGCTCGGGCTGCGCTGCCAGCCGCTCCTGCAGCGCCTCCAGCCCGGTCCGCTCGGCGGCCTCGGTGCCGGTGGCGGCCGGCGGCAGCTGGTCGTCATGGCCGTCGATGCCCATGAAGGTCGCGTCCACCGGCCGGAAGGCCAGGTGGTGGGCCAGGAAGCCGTCGACCAGGCCCGGATCGAAGCCGCCGGTCACCGTCCCTGCCCCGGCAGGTCGACCCAGCGCCGCTCGAAATGCGCCCGGATCACAGCGTCCACGATCTCCTGGCTCTTGGCGCCGTCGAAGAAGGTGCATTCCTGCGGCCGGTCATCGAGGATCTCGTCGACGAAGTGCCGAACCAGGTTGCGGTAGTACAGCTCGGGCCAGGGAGTGCCCAGCGTGGTGCCCGGCGGCAGGCTGTCCGCCGGCAGGTCGATCTTGCGGAATTCGACAGCATCGGCGGTGGCGAAGTGCAGGGTCTCGGCGATGCCGTATTCCGAGATCAGCCGCGCCACCGCGGCCCCTTTCGAGCCATAGACCCGAATCTCGACGCCCGGATAGTTGCCGACCGCGATGTAGCTGGACTGCAGCAGCCCCTGGGCGCCGCCGGCATATTCGACCACCGCCGCCGCGCCATCCTCGACCGGGATGCGCTGCCGCCCCGGCTCGCCGCGCACCACACGCTCCGGCACGAAGTTGCGCATGGTCGAGGCGACCGACGCGAACTCGCCCCCCAGCCAGCGCATCAGGTCGACCAGATGCGAGCCGTAGCCGATGATCGAGGCCGGGATCAGCTGGTCGCGCGGTGCGCCGGGCACGATCTGGCGCAGCGGAACGTCGGGATCGAGCCACTGGCTGTTCTGCTCGAAGCCATGAATGTGGAAGATCTCGCCCAGCGTCCCGTCGGCGATCCACTGCCTCACCTGCCGGATGGCCGGCGAATAGCGGAAGGTGAAGCCCAGCTTTGTGCGCACGCCCCTCTCGTCCGCCGCCCGCGCCGCGGCGAAGGCAGGTTCCGCCTCGGTCGCCAGCGGTTTCTCGGACAGCACGTGCTTGCCGGCGGCGATCGCGTCCAGGCTGAGCGGCAGATGGGTGTGGGTCGGGGTGCAGACATCGACCATCTGCACCTCCGGGTCGGCCAGCATGGCCCGATGGTCGCTGTAGATCCGGCGCGCGCCGAACCGCTCGGCCATGGCTTTGGCGCGGTCCGGCTCGATGTCGCAGATGGCGACCAGGTCCACCCGCTCATGCGCGGCATAGCCCGGCAGATGCGCCTTCTCGGCCCAGCTGTGCGCCCCGATCACCCCGACCCCGAGCTTCGTTGTCATGGCAGCGCCTTTCCGATCTGGTTCACATAGGCCTCCAACTCGTCATAGTTGTGGAAGCCGAGCTCGCGGCGTCCCTCCTCGATCTCGTAGATCATGGCGCACAGCTTCTCGTTCAGCCGGACGTCGGCGCCGGCGCGGCGGCCATAGTCGATCAGCTTGCCGTTGGAGGAGCGCACCTCGGACGGCCGGTTCCGGTAGACGATGTCCCACCAGATGCCGGAGCCCTTCTTCTTGAACTGATGCGCCTGCTCGTTCTGGTCCTTCTTCAGCAGCCAGATCGCGTGGTTGATGTTGTCGAGCAGGCGGCGCGTGTCGGACGGCGTCTGCGGGCGGTAGTTGGCGGGGTCGAAGAAGTCGAAGGCCTCGACCGTGATCCCGTTCGCCTCCGCGATCTCCAGCGCCTCGCGCACCACCGCGCCGGCGATCCGGGCATAGCGCTCGACCCCCAGCGTCTGGTGGATGCGGGCGTCCACCAGGGCGGAGAACACGACCTGGGCGGAGTAGACCTCCTTCGCCCAGATCTGGCCCCAGATGTTGTCGGAGACCTGCACCTCGGTCAGCGCCGAGAGCTGCTGGGCGAGGGCCTCCAGCCGCTTGGTGCGGCGCCCGTCCATCTCGCCGAGCTGGATCGGCCCCTCATGGACGAACTCGATATAGCCGGGGTCGACCAGCGCGCCGCCATAGTTCGGGATCGAGCCGATCACCATCGCCCTGCCGTCGAAGCCATTGGCGTCGAGCAGCGCCGTGATGTCGGGCTCGTTGAACCCGTTCTGGTAGGACACGATGGCGCTGTCGGGCCGCAGCAGCGGCAGCAGCTGCCGCACTGCCTCCACCGCGTGCTGCGACTTGGTGGCGACCAGCACCGTCTCCAGCGGCCGGGTCAGCTGGTCCGGCGTCGCGGCCCGGACCGGGATCGTCATCTCGCCACGGACGCCGTCGATGAACAGGCCATCGACGTTCAGCGCGTCGACATGCTCGCGCCAGCGGTCGACCAGCAGGACATCGTGCCCGGCCCGGGTCATCCAGGCCCCGGCCAATCCGCCGATCGCGCCGGCGCCGATGATGGTGATGGTCATGCTGTCGCCCTCGGCTGTCACGGGGTGGCGGACGGGAACATCTCCAGGCTTTCGGGGCTGTGCACCTGGCCGTAGAGATAGGCCAGGAAGCCGGCGCGCTGGGTGGCGGGAACCCGCTCCCGCACCCGCCGCACGCTTTCGTTGCCGGCCCAATAGGAGGCGATGAACGGCCCGCGGAAGGGGTGCGCCGCCATGCGCAGCCGGCCCTGGATCCAGGCCTCCTGCCCGAAGGCGGTGCGGCGCAGATAGTCGGCGACGCGGTCGGCCGCCCAGCCATCCACCATCAGGTGCCAGGCGGCGCTGGTCTGGGTGGCGCTGCGCAGCCGGCGCAACTCGAGATGGATCTCGTCATCTTCGTCCTCGATCCAGTCGATCAGCTGCACCGCCTGGTCGCCGATCCCCTCCTGCACGCAGCCGGTGACGGTGTTGGCGGTGCACAGCAGCGCCTCCGCCTCCGACCGCCCGGCCTCGACCTCCGCCCGGGTGTAGAGCAGCTGGGTGACGTGTCCCGGATGGACCTCGTGGCACACCAGGTGCTTCAGCGCCGACCGGGTGAAGCGCTGGTCGACATTCAGGTCCATCTGGCCCTGGTTGAAGTTGCAGCGCGCGGTGAAGGGCATGTCGCGCACCGGGTTGAGGACCATCTCGTAGCCGCCGGTGTCGATGATCCGAGCGTCGGTCCGCGCCCTAGCCTCGGCCAGCAGCTCGGTGAAGGTCGCCTCGAGCCGGGAGGGATCGACGAAGCGCCCCTCCTCCCAGGCCTTGATGCGTTCGCCGAGGTCGCCGCGCACGGCACCCTGGCGGCGCAGCAGCGAGTCCAGCCGGCCGCGGATGTCCTCGATCACCGCCGGGTCGACCGGACCGGTCGGGGCGCCAACCAGATCGCGGACCTTCTCCTCGAAGGACGGGCTGGCGCCGGCGAACAGCCGGACGGCGACCTTGAGGGAGGTGAGCATGCCGCGGAGGAACACCGCCCGCGGCCCCTCCGGGATCTGGCCAGCCGAGTCCTCCAGCGCGGCGAGATCCTCATTCACCTCCTCCCAGCTCGCATAGCGGCGGGCCGGTACCAGGTCGCTGCCCATGTAGATCGGCACCAGGCCTTCGCCGTCGAGCAGGCTGGTCCCCCGAGGGCGGGACCGCTCGAAGGCGTCGATGCCCATGGTCACGGCCGTCAGGGTGGCGCCGAACGCGGCGGGATCGATGGCCCCGCCGGCGACGACCTGGCTGTCATTCGCCGCGGCGGGAGCCGACTGGTCGTGCCGCAGCGAGAATTCCAGCACATTGCCGGCGGGATCGCGCAGCACGAGATGATTTCGGCTGACCACCGGTCGGTCCGGAAGCGTGTCGCCGGCCCGCGACAGCGCGGCGGCCAGGGCCTCCCAACGGCTCCGGTCCAGGCTCACGCCGAAGCTCCAGGAGGGGCCGGCCCCGCTCCGCGGCGCCCGGCGGCCATCGACGTCGAGGCGAGCCGAGATCCGATGGCCGAAAAACTCGAATTCCACCGCCCCGTCGCTCTCGCTCCGGACCGGGCATTCCAGAACATCGCCATAGAACCGCTTGGCGCGATCCAGATCGTCGACGGCGAAGGAGAGATGAAATGGATGTATGGCCATGGGATGCAATCGGCTCCGCGAGGCTGGCCGCTGTGATGCGAACGTTTCCCTGGCTCCGAGCGTAGACGGTTGGCCCCTGTCCACAAGCCGCTTTAAGATTGCGAAAACATGATCTCAGGGAATGGATGTGCCGACTCGCCGCCGTCTGCTGCCCTCGCTGAACGCCATCCGCACCTTCGAGGCCGTGGCCCGCCACCAGAGCTTCACCCGGGCGGCCACCGAGCTGAACGTGACCCAGAGCGCGGCCAGCCGGCTGGTCCGCAGCCTGGAGACCTTCCTCGACCTGCCGCTCTTCGTCCGCGTCAGCCGCCGCATCGAGCTGACGGACCAGGGCCGCTTCTATGCCGATCTGGTGCGGGACGCCCTCGACCGCATCGAGGCCGGGACGATGGAGCTGATCTCCACCCGCGACGGCGGCGGCACCCTGTCGATCGGCATGCTGCCGACCTTCGGCACCCGCTGGCTGATCCCTCGCCTCTCCGCGTTCCAGGCGCTGCATCCCGACATTGTCCTCAATCTCGTCAGCAATGACGGGCCGCTCGATTTCGCGGCCCAGAAGATCGATGTGGCCGTGCGGTTCGGTCATGGCGGATGGCCGGATGCGATCGCCGAGCCGCTGATGTCGGAGGAGGTGGTCGTGGTGTGCAGCCCCGCCATCATGGCGGGACGCCATCCGCTCTCCGGCTTCGACGCGCTCGAGCACCACCAGCTGATCCGCCACGCGACCCGGCCGGATGCCTGGAACCACTGGTTCCGCTCGATCGATGTCGTGCCGGCGGCGCTGCATTGGGGCCCGACGCTGGAGCACTTCTACATGGTGATCCAGGCGGCGGTCGCGGGTCTCGGCGTGGCGCTGCTGCCGCGCCTTCTGGTTGAGGACGAGATCCAGCGCGGGACCCTGGTGGCCCCCTACGACATCCGCGTCACCGGGCCGGGCGCCTACTACGTCGTCAGCCCGAAGGCGAAGGCCGAATTGGCGCGCGTCCGCGCGTTCCGGCGCTGGATCATCGATACGTCGAAGTCGGCGTGATCGCGGTTTGGCGATGCCATTGGCGCGAGGCTCCCGCGAGGGTTCGGTTGGCAGCGCGCTCGGGATTTCCGAGCAACTCGAACTCTGACGGCGCTGAAGGCCGCCATGTGCCCTCGAGCAATCTCGCCGGTCGGAGCAGGCCTCTCCTGCCCCGACCGGCCCGCGCCATAACGAGACGTGAATGTAGTGCCCCGATTCCGGATGTCGGCCGAACCCGCGGGATTCCGGCGCTTCCTGCCGACCAGGCTGGACCAAGGCGCACGAAAGCGGTCGTCGTGCTCGACGCTGGAGAGCAGACATGACCAGGTGCGCCCCCTTCGTGCGATCGTTGCGCAACTCCCCGTGGATGAAGCCAACGCCTTGGCCCTCGCCCTCATGCGCACCGATCCGCCTTGCGCCTCTCCCCCTCCAGGATCGCTGTGATCGACATTGTCAGCTGGCCCTGATTAGGGTGCGTGATCCAATGCCGGCTCGATAAGACGGATCGTCAACACGATCTGCCTCTCGATGGCAATCGAATCGCTGCTCTCCGTCAGCCGCCAATAGCTCCATGTCGCGTTCACCAGGGTGTAAATGCTGATGGCGAGATCGAAGAGCCGCTCGTCACTCCAATCCGAGCCCAGCCGACGAAGAAGACGGACGTAGTTCGACGCGAACAACTGCGAATGCGCGCGGGCGATCCGGAGCAGATCCTCATAATAGTAGGAAGCGTCGACGATGGTCCGGTCGAGGCCGATGGCGAGCTGGTAGGTCCAGGTCTCGCGGATGAGATCGGAGAGCCGGGTCCGCCATTCGGCCCGCTCGATCCTCTCCGACCCGGCTTCGAGGAAGCCGCGAACCTGCGCCAGCTTTGCCTCGTAGATCTCGGCGATGATCGCTTCCTTGTTTGGGAAATAATCGTAGATCGAGCCGATCTTGATCCCCGCATGCTCCGCGATGGCGTTGGTCGTGATCGCCCGGATGCCTCTCTCGCGCATGACGTCGTGGGCGGCCTCCATGATCGCTGCCTTGATCTTGCGCGACCTGGCCTGGACCGGCTTGCGCTTCGCACTGGTCTTTCCGGGCATGTGACTCTCCTCCCCCGAACCTCATGTCTCCTTGGCAAGAAAATTGCATCAGAAATCGCAGCCATTGCTGGGTCTTGCGCAGCGCCAAAATCCGAGTAATCATTCGGATTAAAGGCCGCGCACTCTCCTGGCAATGGCGGTCGCACAAACATCCTTTGCATAACGAACAGGGAGAGACCGGTGTTGAACCGTCGGCAATTTGCGCTCGCCTCCGTGGCCTCCGTCGGCGCCCTCACGCTGGGAAGGCCGGGATTGTCTTTCGCCCAGGCCGAACAGGTGGCGCGGCTCCGCCTGATTATTGATCCGGAGGGCCTTTATAATGTGCAGAGCATTTCCCTGGCCGTGAGCGGCGTGCTCGGCAACTACCTGCTGGAATCGCTCATCTACCTCGACGACAAGGGGCAAGCCCGGCCCTGGCTGGCCGAATCCTGGCAGACGGACGCCGACGGCCGCACGATCACCTTCAAGCTCAGGAGCGGCAAGACCTTCCACGACGGCACGCCGTTCGACGCGGCGGCCGTGAAGTTCCATTTCGACACGATCCTCGATCCGAACAGCGCCTCCCCCTCCAAGGGCATTGTCGGGCCCCTGGAGAAGGTCGATGCCCCGGACGACGGCACGGTCATCTTCCACTTCACCAAGCCCTTCGCGCCCTTCATCAACCTGCTGGGCCAATCCTATTTCGGCTTCAACTCTCCGACCGCGGTGAAGGCGGCAGGCTCGGCTTATGCCCGCCACCCGGTCGGGACCGGACCCTTCATGTTCGACAGCTGGACCCCCGGCACGCGCATCGAGCTGGTCCGCAACCCGAACTTCAAGCAGTTCCGCCCGGACGCGGCCAACCAGGGCCTGCCCTATCTCGACCGCATCGTCCTCAACGTGATGGCCGAAGAGGGCGTGGTGACGTCGGCCCTGCAGACCGGCGAGCTCGATGCCGCCCAGCTGACGGCGGATGCGGTCCGGCCGCTCGCCGACGATCCGCAATTCGCCGTCATCAACGACAAGAACGCCAAGAACCTCATGTTCATGGAGTTCGACTACAAGAAGGCCCCGTTCAGCGACAAGGCCTTCCGCGAAGCGATCAGCCACGCCGTCGACCGCGAAGCCGTCCTGGCCGCGGCCTTCGGAGGCAACGGCACGATCGCCCTTGGCCCATTGTCGCGCGGCATCCCCGGATATGACGACGCCGTCGCCCAGAAATACGGTACACCCTACGATCCGGACAAGGCGAAGGCCCTGCTCGACGCTGCCGGCTGGAAGGATGATGGCGGGATGCGCGCGAAGGACGGCGCCCAGGCCAAGTTCACCATCCGCAGCTATGCCGACAGCACGACCGAGCGGGCGCTCGCGGTCATCCAGGCCAATCTCGGCGATATCGGCATCCAGGTCGATGTCGGCACGGCGGATTGGGGCACCTTCTATCCCGGCCTGCTGAAGCCGGATTGGGATATGGACCTCAATCGCTGGACATGGTCCGACCCGAGCGTCATGTCGCAGCTGTTCCGGTCCCCCGGCCACCGCCAGCTGCTGCCGCCGAACCCGGCGATCGACGACGCCCTGGACGCGGCCGACACCGCCCTCGACCCGGCCAAGCGCATGCAGTTCGTCAGCAACGCCCAGATGGCGATCCTGGAGGATCGGATGATCCTGCCGCTGCTGACCGACTGGCCGATGACGGTGACCCGCACGGCCCTGCAGGGCTATCGCCTCGACTATCTCGGCTATGTCTACGCCACGGACCTCAAGATCGCGGAATAGCGCGCGATGGCCCGGTATGTCCTGAAGCGCCTCCTGCTCCTGGTTCCGGTGGTGATCGGCATCCTGCTGATCACCTTCCTGATGAAGGCCCTGATCCCGACCGATGCCGCGACGGCGATGTATCAGGGCCAGCTCTCGGAACAGGACGCGGCGCAGGCCATCGCCGCCCTGCGCGCGAAGTACCATCTGGACCTGCCCTGGTATCAGCAGTTCGTCCTCTATGTCGGCGATCTCGCGCAGGGCGATCTGGGGGAGTCGATCCGGCTGCGCAAGCCGGTGATCGACGAGATCGGCTTCCGATACGTCAACACCATCCTCCTCACCGGCGCCGCCCTCGCGATCGCGCTGGTGGTCGGGCTCACGACCGGCATCCTCGCCGCGGCCCGACGCAACAGCTGGCTCGACGTGACCGCGACGACGATCGGGCTGTTCGGCATCTCGATGCCGGCCTTCTTCTTCGGGCTGCTGCTGATCCTTTTCTGCTCCGTCTGGCTCCGGCTCCTGCCGGTGGTTCCCCACGGCCCGCTGGCGATCGTGCTGCCCGCCATAGCGCTCGGCCTGATTGAAGCGGCCCCGCTGTCGCGGGTGGCGAGGAGCAGCATGATCGACGTGCTGAGGCGGGACTACATCCAGGCGGCGCGGGCGCGCGGGGCGAGCGAGATCGCGCTGATCCTGCGCCATGCCCTGCCGAACGCCCTGATCGTGGTGCTGACGGTGGTCGGGCTGCAGATCGGCAACCTGCTGGGCGGCGCCTTCATCGTCGAGACCATCTTCAGCTGGCACGGCATCGGCGAGCTGGCGGTCAACGCCATCCAGTGGCGCGATTTCACCCTGACGCAGGCGATCATCCTGATCAGCGCCGTCACCTATCTGGTGATCAACCTCGTCGCCGACCTGCTCTACGCCTGGCTCGACCCGCGTGTGGAGCTCGTGTCGTGAGCGAGGCGGTTTTCGAGGAAGCGGCCTTCAAGGCCGTCCCGCGCTGGCGGCTCCTGCTCGGGCGGCTCCTCCGCAATCCGTCCGCGGTGACCGGCGGCGCGGTGCTGCTGGCCCTGATCCTGCTCGCAGCCTTCGCCCCGGTGATCGCCCCGTACGACCCGTTCAAGATCAGCCCGGCCCAGCGCCTGATGCCCCCCGGCGCGCTGCATTGGCTCGGCACTGACGAGGTCGGCCGCGACCTGCTGAGCCGGATCATCTACGGCACGCGCTACTTCCTCCTGATCTGCGCCGTCACTGCATCGATCTCCGCCTCCATCGGCACCGTGCTCGGCCTCGTCGCCGGCGCGGGGTCGGGGCTGACGGACGGGGTCATCATGCGGATGATCGATATCCTGCTGGCCTTCCCCTACATCCTGATGGTGCTGGTGGTGGTCGCCATCCTGGGACCGAGCCTGTGGACCGGAATGGCCGCGGTCGGCATCGCCGGCATCCCCGGCTACGCCCGGCTCGTGCGCAGCACCGTGCTCACGGTCAAGGCCGAGGACTATGTCGTCAGCGTCCGGGCGCTGGGGGCGAGCGAGGCGGAGATCCTGTTCCGCACCGTGCTGCCGAACGTGCTGTCGCCGCTGATCGTCTATCTCTCCTTCGCGACGCCGCTGGCGGCGCTGCTGGCCTCGGCGCTGTCCTTCGCCGGCCTCGGCACCCAGCCGCCCGCGCCGGAATGGGGCGCCATGCTCGTCAACTCCCGCACCTACCTGTTCTCCGCCTGGTGGGCCGTGGCCGCCCCCGGCACGGCGCTGTTCATCTCGATCTTCGGCATGAACATCCTGGGCAACGGGCTGCGCGACGTGCTGGACCCGAGGAGCTGAGGCGATGACGGTGATGCCCCCACCCCGGCCCGACCGGCCGCTCCTCGATCTTCGCGACCTGCGCACCCAGTTCGGCTCCGGGCCTGGCACGGTCCACGCCGTGCAGGGCGTGGACCTGCGGATCGCGCCGGGCGAGATCGTCGGGCTGGTCGGCGAATCCGGCTCCGGCAAATCCGTGCTGGTCCTGTCCATCCTGCGGCTCATCCAGAAGCCGGGCCGGATTGCCGGCGGGCAGATCCTGTTCGACGGGCGCGACGTGCTCGCCATGTCGGCCCGAGACCTCTCCCGCTGGCGCGGCCGCGACATCGGCATCATCTTCCAGCAGCCCCAGGGCTGCCTGAACCCGGTGCGCCGGGTCGGCTGGCAGGTCGCCGAGCCGCTGCGCCAGCAGGAACGGCTCGGTCGCAAGGCCGCATGGGACGGCGCCGTCGCCCTTCTCCGCTCTGTCGGCATCCCGGCGCCGGAGGAGAAGGCGCTCGCCTATCCGCACCAGCTGTCCGGCGGTCAGGCGCAGCGCGTCATGATCGCGATCGCCCTGGCGCTGAAGCCGCGGCTTCTGATTGCCGACGAGCCGACGACGGCGCTCGACGTCACCATCCAGGCGCAGATCCTGGAGCTGCTGCGCGACAGCTGCCGCCATGCCGGCACCTCGCTGCTGCTGGTCACGCACGACCTCGGGGTCGTGGCGAAGCTCGCCGACCGGGTGGCGGTCATGTATGCCGGGCGGATCGTCGAGGACGGCCCGGTCGCGGCGATGCTGGGCAACCCGGCCCACCCCTATGCGCGCGGCCTGCTGCGGGCGGCGCCCCGGCTGGGGCAGTCGGGCGGCGAGCGGCTGCAGGACATTCCCGGCGGCATCCCCGATCTCAGCCGCCCCATGCCGGGCTGCGCCTTCGCGCCGCGATGCGGCCGCCGCGTCAGCCTCGCTCTGGCGCGCTGCCTCGAAGAGATGCCTCCCCTCGCCGCGACCACGCCGGGCCACCGGTCGCGCTGCTGGGCGACGCCGGACGCGACGGGGGACAGGGCGTGAGCAGTCCCCCCCTCCTCGAGGTCGAAGGCCTGCATGTCCGCTATCCGGTCCGCAAGGGCCTGCTGGGCGGCGTCGTGGGGACCATCAACGCCGTCGACGGCGTGAGCCTGACACTGGGTCGCGGCGAGACGCTGGGGCTGGTCGGCGAATCCGGCTGCGGCAAGAGCACGCTGGGCCGGACGGTAATCGCGCTGCAGCGGCCGAGCGCAGGCATGGTCCGGTTCCGCGGCCAGGACCTCTTCGCCCTGCCGCCGGACCAGCTCAAGCGGCAGCGGCGCCATGCCCAGCTCATCTTCCAGAATCCGAGGACCTGCTTCGACCCGCGCCGCACTGTCGGCGCCTCGGTCAGGATGGCCCTCGACATCCAGGAGATGCTGGATCGTCGGGAGCGGGACGAGGCCGTGGCCGAGATCTTCCGCAAGGTCGGGCTGCGGCCCGAACACCGCGTCCGCTACCCGCACGAGCTCTCGGGCGGCCAGCTGCAGCGGATCGGCATCGCACGCGCATTGATCCTCAAGCCCAACCTCATTGTCTGCGACGAACCGGTCTCGGCCCTCGACGTGTCCGTGCAGGCGCAGATCCTGAACCTGCTGCGCGACCTGCGCGCGGAGTTCGAGCTGGCGCTGCTGTTCGTGTCCCACAACCTCGCCGTGGTCGAGTACATCGCCGACCGCGTCGCGGTCATGTATTACGGCCGGATCGTCGAGACCGCCCCGGCGAAGCAGCTGTTCCAGGCCCCTCGCCACCCCTACACCAAGGCGCTGCTCGCCGCCGTGCCGTCGATCGACGTCGCCCGCCGCGACGATCAGGTGCCGCGGCTGGGCGACCCGCCCGACCCGGCCCGCCTGCCCAGCGGCTGCCGCTTCCGCAACCGCTGCCCGGTCGCCACCCCGCGCTGCGCCGAGCAGGAGCCGGGACTGGCCGACATCGATGCCGGACATGCCGTCGCCTGCTGGGCGGCGGAGGGCGCTGTCCTTCCGAAGCCCGCCATGGCAGGTGGCTGAACGACACCCCGGGCAAATCGAAGAAAGAAAAGCTCATGACCGAATGGCTTGATGCCGCGCTGGCTTATGGCGGCCGATGGATCGACTACCAGCTGCAGGCGACCGAACAGCCCGGCTGCGTGGTCGCGGTGGCGAAGGGCGGCAAGGTCGTCTGGGAGCGCGCCTTCGGCGTGGCGGATCTCAGGACCGGCGACGCCCTGACCACCGCCCACCGCTTCCGCGTCGCCTCCCACTCCAAGACCTTCACCGCCGTCGGCATCATGAAGCTGCAGGAGGCCGGGCGGCTGCATCTCGACGACAGGATCGGAACCCATGTGCCGGGCCTGCACGCGCTGGTGGCCGAGACAACCATCGCCCAGCTTCTCGCCCATGCCTCGGGGTTGATGCGCGACGGGACCCGGTCCCCGCACTGGCAGGTCCGCGCCCCCTTCTTCGACGCGGCGGCGCTGCGGGCCGAGCTGGCGCTTCCCCTCGTCCTCGACGCCAACAGCCGCTTCAAATACTCCAATCTCGGTTTCGGCCTGCTGGGCCTCGCCATCGAGGCGATCACCGGTGAGCCCTATGCAAGCTGGATCGCGCGCGAGGTCGTCGGCGCCTCGGGGCTGGCGGACACCGCGCCCGACACGCCGCTCGGGGCCGGGGCGCCCCTGGCGACGGGGCACAGCAACCGGCTGCCCTTCGGCCGGGGCGCGCTCGGCGGCGACCAGCCCACCTTCGCGCTGGCCGCAGCGACCGGCTTCGTCAGCACGGCGGGGGACCTCGCCCGCTTCTTCGCCAGCCTCGACCCCGCGGCCGAAACCAGCGTGCTGTCGGTCGCCAGCCGGCGCGAGATGACCCGGCGCCATTGGGAGGTGCCGCATCAGTCTGAGTCCCGCCACTACGGGCTGGGCACCATGATCGGACAGGTCGACGGCCACACGCTGATCGGCCATGGCGGCTCGTTCCCCGGCTTCATCAGCCGCTCGGCGACGGTGCCGGACTGGGGCATCGGCCTCTCCGTCGTCACCAACGCCATCGACGGCCCCGCCAATGCCTGGCTGGACGGGCTGGTCTCGATCCTGCACCAATTCGCCAGCCACGGGGCGCCGTCGGCCGGGGTGGCGGGCTGGTCCGGGCGCTGGTGGAATCTCTGGCGCGTCGTGGATCTGGTGCCGATGGGCGATCTGGTCCTGGCCGCCGATCCGGCGGGGTTCAAGCCCTTCGCGGACGCCACCGAGATCGAGATCACCGGGCCGGATCGCGGCCGCGTCAGGCTTGCCAACGGCTTCGCCAGCCATGGCGAGGGGGTCGAGCGCAGCGTCGACGCCTCGGGCACGGCCGACCGCCTGTTCGTCGGCGGAAGCGAGCTGGTCGCGGACCCGAAGGACCTCGCCGTGTCCTACGAGACGCCCGCCTAGGTCGGGGCGCCTCCCCGTTCCGCCAACGCGGCGTGGCGCAGGCCACATCCGCCCACCCTCCGTCTCCGCCATCCATCCGCAAGGGTCCGGCCATGCCCGTCATCGATCGCATCGACAGCTACAAGGACGAACTGACCGCCATCCGGCGGGACCTGCACCAGCATCCGGAGATCGGCTTCGAGGAGGTGCGCACCTCCGGCATCGTCGCCGAGAAGCTGGCCGCCTGGGGGATCGAGGCGCATCGCGGCCTCGGCCGGACCGGGGTCGTCGGCGTGATCGAGGGGCGCCGGGGGCCGGGCCGCACCATCGGGCTGCGGGCGGACATGGACGCCCTGCCGATGGAGGAGCGCACCAATCTCGCCTATGCCTCGAAGATCCCGGGGCGCTTCCATGGCTGCGGCCATGACGGGCACACGACGATGCTGCTGGGCGCCGCGCGCTATCTGGCCGAGACCCGCGACTTCGCCGGCACCGCCGTCCTGATCTTCCAGCCGGGGGAGGAAGGCTGCGGCGGCGCCCGCGCCATGCTGGCCGACGGGCTGTTCCGGCGCTTCCCCTGCGACGAGATCTATGCGCTCCACAACGCCCCGGACGACGAGCCCTATCGCATCGGCATCAAGGCGGGGCCGGCGATGGCGGGCGCGGATTTCTTCGATTTCCGGATCCGGGGGCGCGGCAGCCACGGCGCCATGCCCGAGCGGTCGCGCGACCCGATCATCGTCGCCACCGCGCTGGTCCAGTCGCTGCAATCCGTCGTCAGCCGCAACGTCAGCCCGCTCAGGCAGGCTGTGCTTTCGGTGACGCAGATCCATGCCGGCAGCGCCTATAACGTCGTGCCGGAGGAGGCCGTCGTCTCCGGAACGGTCCGGTTCCTGGACCGGGAGGTCAACGAGCTTCTGCGCCGGCGGATGCGCAGCATCGCCGAGGGCACCGCCGCCGCCTTCGAGGTCGAGATCGAGTTCGACATCCGCAATGTGTTCGACGTTCTGGTCAACACCGAGGACCTGGTCGAGGGCTATCTCGCCGCGGCCCGCGATATCGTCGGGCCGGACCAGGTGTATCGGAAGACGGAGCCGGTGATGGGCAGCGAGGATTTCGCCGACATGCTGCATGCGACACCGGGCGTCTATTGCACCATCGGCCATGCCGGTTCGGTGCCGGTGCACAACCCGGGCTTTGTACTGGACGACGGCATCCTGCCGGTCGGCGCAAGCCTGCTGGCGCGGATCGTGGAAAGGCGCCTCTGCGCGGCATCACGGTCGGAGAAGCCGGGCCAGGATTGCCCTCGCTGATCGCACCGGTCACCATGCACGCGGCACGAGATGCGTGAGATCCGAGTCTCGCGACCGCAGCATCCCGCTCCGGAAGGGGATATTTGCCCACCCCACCCCTCAGAGAAGTGAGTCCAGCGGCGCCGGCTCTGACTAGGCAGAGAGGCGCCAACTCCGGACATGACAAGGGCGTGTCGGAAGTGGACATGCCTCGGATCCTCGTCAGAAGAACTTCTGCCGCCGAGCAAGGCGGGGGAAGGGCCCGCGGAACCGACGTCGACAATATAATGCCCGCCACACTGCCAACCACTGGAACTCGGTCAAAACGATTGGGCTGTTCCGGAACACTGCCGCGCGATTCACAAGAAGGCAGCTCTGGCCAACACGTCCTGGGTGGCCGCTAGCGGCCCATCCCTGGCGGCCCGATCCGGCCGAAGGGCACCAGAAGCGGTCGCCGCGCCGCCGGCCCAACAGCGGACATCACCGAACCCCACGGGACCGACAGTTAAAGCCAGGGCTCGCCCCAGCAGGCCCGCTATGACCGCCAGTGAGAATCGGGCTCCGCCCGGGAACAAGCCAGGTCAGCTCCGCACGCCTTCGGGGGGCATCCACCGGCGTAGGGCGAGATCGCGATGAGCCGAAGGGTACCGCAGCCCGAGGTCCGAGGTCAGGTCGTCGAGCCGACCGGCGCCTGATCCATGCATGCCCGTCGTTCTCCGTTGACGATCGCACAAAAGAGTCTTCCACCGGATTTGCCGTCCATCGCTCAGAACGGAACGATCGCACGCAGCGAGCCGGCATTGCTGGAGGTGCGGTCGGAGAACTCGCCGTCATATTGCAGCCGGATGTCCATGCCCGCCGTGGTCAGGAGCTGGACGCCGGCGCCGATGCGCGCCACCACGTCGTCGATCGGCAGCGAGGTGTCGAAGCTGCCGGTGCCGGACGGCGCGCCGGTGAAGCGGGCCTTCGCCGACCAGTCGTCGTCGCTGAGGATCGTGACGCCGGCATAGGCGTAGGGCCGCAGAGTGGCGTTGCCCGCCGCGACGCGCCCGCCGACCTCGAGGGTGGGCGAAAAAGCGAAGGTGAACTGGTCGCTGTCCTCCACCTTCAGGCCGAGATCGCCGCCGCCGCCCTCGCGATAGCCCGGCATCCGCGAATAGATCGCGTCCAGATCGATCGAGGGCTTCAGATACATCTCGGAGAAGGCGAAGGTCCGGGCCACCCGCAGCCGGGCCGAGCCGGCGAAGACATCGGGGTCGCTGGACCTGGTTCCCTCGAAGCCGGGGATGGCGATCCGCCGCTTCAGGTCGAAGCTGCCATAGCTGCCGCTGAGCGCGCCGGCCACCTGCCACGCCCCCATCTCGCGCTTCACGGTCAGGCCCAGATAGCCGCTGCTGCCATCGCCGCTGACCCTGTTGTCATAGCCGTCGAGCCAGCTGTCCTGATAGGCGGCGGACATGCCGACGAACCAGCCCGGCGCCACCTCATGCTGGCCACCGACCTGATAGGTGATGCTGTCGTTGGAGAAGCCGGAGGTGCCGGTGTCGGCGGTCTGCTGCGTGGACCGGCCGGTGACCTGGGCCCAGGCGCAGTCGGTCTCGTTGGTCAGGGCATCGGTGCCGCTGAACACCGGGCAGCTCATCAGCGCGCCGTTGAAGCGCGCCAGGCCGGCCTGCAGCTGCGCCGCCGGGGCCAGCGCCACGCCGGGCGACAGCTCGGACAGCATGCCGGAATAAGCCTTCCGGCCCTGCTCGGCCGCGGTGCCGAGGGTGGCGAACAGCCGGCCGAAGCCGTCGGTGCCGCCGGCATCCCAGATGCCCTGCAGCCCACGGGCGACCTTGGACTGGTTGCCCGCCAGCCGCATCGACGGCGCGTCGAAATCGGCCGAGGCCACGGACAGGCGGGTATCGTGCCCATCGGGCGCCAACGCGAAGCGGTAGATCGGCGACGCCTCCGGCATGAGCGTACCGGCGGTGGTGCCGTCGACCGTCAGCACCGTCAGAGCCCGGTCCGGCCGCAGGCTGGCGGCCTGCAGGTCCAGCGTGCCGCCCAGCGCCGCGTCGCCGCGCACCAGCAGCCGGTCGGCGTCGCCGCGGTTGAAGTCGGCATCGACCACCAGGGTGCCGGCCGCCCCCTGGGTGAAGTGTCCGGTGATCTCGGTCCCGTCGGTCACGCCGGAACGGCCGACCACCATCCGGCCCTGGTTCACCACATCGGCCTGGTACAGCGAGGCATCGACCAGCGTGTGGCTGGAATAGTTGTTCACCGTCCCGGCGGCGCAGTCCGGAAAATGGCCCGTCGTTCCGGCGCAGTCGGCATCGGCGTTCTCCAGCAGGATGTCGCCGAAGATCGTGCCGTAGTTGTCGACCGTCAGCACGCTGCCGGCGGCGCCGTTTGAGTCCCCATCGAAGCGGATGGCCGTGCCGGAGACCGCCGAGATGCTGCCGCCGGCGCTCACCGTCAGCAGGTTGTCCTTGCCACCTGCGACCCAGACGCCCGCGCCCTGGGGCCCCGAACCGCCGACGACCTTGCCGGCGACATCGATGGTGACTGTCCCGTTGCTTCGGCCGGAGGCGCTCTGCGCGAAGATCCCGACAGAGTTCTCACCGGCGGCGATGACGTTGTTGGCCGTGATCATCACGTCGCCGCTGACGGCATCGGGGTCGGTGCTGCCGTTGGAGCCGGCGAACGTTCCCTGCTGGTCGCCGCCGAAGCCGCCGCCGCCACCGATCGACTGCGCCAGAATGCCGAAGGCGTACCCGCCGGCCGTCGCGATGGTCCCGCCGCTGACGATGGTCACGTCCTCGGCATCGCCGATGCTGCCGGTGCTGTTGGGCCCGTCCAGGCTGAGCGGCACGCCGGTGGCATCGCCGCCGATGCCGCCGCCGCCGCCGATCGACTGCGCCACGACCGCATGCGAGCCGATGCCATGGGTCGTGATGTCGCTGCCGCCGAGAGAGAGGCTGACCTCGCCGCCGTCGAGGTTGCCGGTGCCGCCCTCGCCACCGACCGAGACGGACTGGATGCCGGCCCGGGTGCCGGCGCTGGCGACGCCGCCGCCGATCCCGCCGCCGCCGCCGATCGACTGGGCCACGAGGCCGAAGGCCCGATCACCCGTGGTGGTCACGTCGAGCGGCGAGGCCGCGTCGTCGAGGTCGACCATCACCGTCTTGCCGGCACCGCTGGCGCCGCCGCTGCCCCCGACATTGATCGTGAAGGCATTGTTCTGGAACAGGAGGGCCGACTGGCTGTTCCCCGTTCCC
>NZ_JANX01000063.1 GCF_000767795.1 Inquilinus limosus MP06
ATCGGCAAGGTCACCGGCCCGGCGGCGCCGCCCGCCACATGCTCGGGCCGCAGGCCGATGGTGACGGCCAGGCCGTCGCGCCCGGCCAACGCGGCGCGCTTGGCGATGGGGACCGGCAGCACGGCCCCATCCGCCAGCCGCAGGCCGTCACCGGCCAGCGTGGCCGGCAGGAAGTTCATGCTGGGGGCACCGATGAAGGCGGCCACGAACAGGTTGGCCGGCCGCTCATAGAGGGTCAGCGGCTCGGCCGCCTGCTCGATCCGGCCCTGGTTCATCACCACCACCCGGTCGGCCATGGTCATGGCCTCGACCTGGTCGTGGGTGACGTAGACGATGGTGGTCTGCAGGCGTCGGTGCAGCGCCTTGATCTCGGCCCGCATCTCGATCCGCAGCTTGGCGTCGAGGTTGGACAGCGGTTCGTCGAACAGAAACACGTCCGGGTCGCGGACGATGGCGCGGCCGATGGCGACGCGCTGGCGCTGGCCGCCCGACAACTGCTTCGGCCGGCGGTCGAGATAGGGGTCGAGCCCCAGGACCCGCGCCGCCTCCTTGATCTTGCCGTCGATCGCCGCCTTCGGCTCGCCGCGCACCTTCATGCCGTAGCCGATGTTCTCCCGCACCGTCATATGCGGGTACAGGGCGTAATTCTGGAACACCATGGCGCAGTTGCGCAGCCCGGGCCGCAGCTGGGTGACGTCGCGGTCGCCGATGCGGATGGTGCCGCCGCTCGCCGCCTCCAGCCCCGCGATCATGCGCAGCGTCGTGGTCTTGCCGCAACCCGAGGGCCCGACCAGCACGACGAATTCGCGGTCCGCGATCTCCAGGTCGAGCGACGGGATGACTGGCACGTCGCCATAGCTCTTGGTGACGGCTTCGAGTCTGACGCGGGCCATGATGTCCTTGGGTCTGGAACGCTCTGTCCGAGTTCCTCCCCGCCACAGGCCGCGGCGGGGAGGATCGTCCGGCTTACTTCTTCAGGGGCGGCAGGCCCATCGAGGCGCGATAGGCGGCGAGCTGGGTGTCGCGGCCGAACTCGTCGGTCAGCTTGTTCCACTGCTCGGCGATCGAATCGAGCGCCTGCTGCGCCGTCACCTCCCCCGCCAGCGCCTTGGACAGCTCGATCTCCAGCACCTCGGTGTAGGAGAAGTAGCCGGGAATGCGCATGTCGAGGGCGACGTTCTTGGCCTCGAGGCTGCCGCGCTGCGCCGCCAGGTACTCGTCGGCCTCCTCCTTGGTCATCTTCGCCAGCCAGCGGTCCGGCGCGAAATGGCTGAGGCGGTAGGGGTTGACGCCGGAGCCGCCGGTCACCGTCGCGGTGCCGCTGTTCTCCGGGTTCGAGACCCATTCGACGTAGTTCCAGGCGGCCTCGACATTCTTGCCGGCCGAGGGCACAGCCGCCTGCCAGCCGCCGAAGGCCATGAAGGGCGAGAACACCGGCTGGTCGAACTTGTCCCAGGCCTTGGTCTTGTGGTTCCAGATCTCGGTCGACCCCGGGGTCAGGGCCGAGCCGACATGGCCGGCCACCTTGCTCTGGGTCTTGTCGGCAGCGATCACGCCGGTGTCGCCCCAGTCGAAGTTCATCGCCACCTGGCCGCCGGAGAAGGCGGTGCGGATGTCGCCGGAGGAGAAGTTCAGCGCGCCGGGCGGCGAGAACTTCACCGACTTGATGTAGTCCTCCAGCGCCTTGACCCAGCCGGGATTGTTGACCTGGGCGTCCATCGTCTCCGGGTCGAAGAACATGCTGCCCGGATTCTGCGGATCATTGGTGTAGCTGGCGGCATGGGTGAAGAAGAACCAGAACTGCTGGCCGCCGCGGCGGAACGCCTCCGCCGTGCCCCACAGCTTCTGGTCGGGCCGGGTGAAGAACTCGGCGATGTCGTAATATTCCTTCCAGGTCTTGGGCGGCGCCAGGTCGTAGCCGTATTTGGCCTTGAACGCCTCCTTCTCCTTCGGGTCGTCGAACAGGTCGCGGCGGTAGGACAGGGTGTGCAGGTCGCCGTCGATGGTCTGCGACAGGTGCTTGCCGTCCCACACCATCAGCCGGTCGCGATAGACCGGGGCGATGTCCTCCCAATCCTTGCCCTGGCGCACCGAGTCCGGCATCTCCGACAGATAGGGCGAGAAGTCCGGCATCCAGGCCGGGGCGAAGGTGATGACGTCGAAGGTGGATTCGCCGGCGGTCATCGCGGTCAGGTATTTCGGGTACAGCTCGCCGAACGGGAATTCGACGACATTGACCTTGCCGCAGGTCTTCTGCTCCCAGGTCTTGGCCGCCATCTGCAGCGCCAGCGCGATGAACGGCCCGGTCTGCGACCCCGCGGTCAGGGTCACGCCGGAATAATCCGGGTCGCAGGCCGCGGCGGCCGGGCCGTGCAGCGCCGCGGTCAGCGCCAGGGCGCCGGCGGCCGTGAGAAGCATGGTCTTCATTGTTGTTCCTCCCTGTGTCGCGATCATCGGATGCTGCCCAGCAGCAGGCCGGATCGCATCAGCCTGGCCAGGAAAATCGCCATCACCATCATCGGCCCGATCGAGATCATCGCGGCGACCGAGATCGCCCACCACTCGTCGCCGCGGTAGGAGTTCTGCCCCGACAGCATGATCGGCAGGGTCTGCCAGCTTCCCGCGGTCAGCAGCAGCGAGAACAGGAACTCGTTCCAGACGAAGCTGAGCGTGATCATCGACGTGGCGATCAGCCCGGGCCGCGCCATCGGCAGCACGATCTCGACGAAGATGCGGAAGCGCGGCACGTCGTCGACCAGCGCCGCCTCCTCGATCTCCACCGGCAGGGCCTGGAAGAAGTCACGCATCAGCCAGACCACGATCGGCAGCGAGAAGGCGGTGTAGCAGAGGGTCATTCCCCAGAAGCTGTCGAGCAGCGGCAGCCCGGCCTTGCCGATCTCGGAATAGAGCAGGTAAAGCGCGAAGGCCGTGACGATCGGCGGGAACATGCGCTGGCTGATGAACCAGAACACCACGTCGTCATTGCCCAGCACCGGCCCCGGCAGGCGCAGCGCGTTGAGCCCGATCGACACCGCCAGCGCCGCCACCAGCGCGCCGCCCAGCGCCTGCACCCGGGCGAGGCCGAGGACGTTCTGCAGCAAGAGGAAACCGCCGATCGCGACCACGGCGAAGGCGAGGCCGGCCAGGAGCCGGACCTGGAACGGGAAGCGCACCAGCGCATAGGCGGCCATCGACCCCAGCGCCACCGACAGCGCCGTCGCCGCCAGGCCGATCAGGGTCGAGTTGACGAAGGGCGTGACGAAGTTGCCGCGGACGCCGGACAGCGCGTCGATCCACGCCTGCAGCGTCGGTTCGAAATCGATCCAGGGCAGGTAGGTCGGCCCGCCGCTGACCGCGGTCGGCGGCTTGAACGAGGTGATCAGCGTCCAGTAGATCGGGAACAGCGTCACCACGAACCAGCCCAGGCACAGCAGGAAGATCAGGCCGCGCTTCGACCGGGGCGGGATCATCGCCGCTTCTCCAGATGCGGCTTCAGCACCGCGAGATAGATGGTGCCGAAGACGACGATGACGATCAGGAACAGGAAGCTCAGCGCCGAGGTGTAGCCGAGGTTGAACTTCTTGAACCCCTCCTGATAGGCGAACAGGGTCAAGGTCTCGGTCGACACGCCGGGGCCGCCGCCGGTCAGGACGAAGACCGTGTCGATGATCTTGAAGCCCTCGATGATGCGGATGAAGACGACCGCGGCCGAGATCGGCAGCAGCATCGGGAAGGTGATGCCCCAGAACTGCTGCCAGGCGCTGGCATTCTCCAGCTGCGCCGCCTCGTAGACGTCCTGCGGCAGGCTCTGCAGCCCGGCCAGCATCATCAGGATGACGAAGGGCGTCCACTGCCAGACCTCGACCGCGATGATGGTGCCCAGCGCCCAGGTCGCGTCGGTCAGGAATGGCAGGTTCGGCAGGCCGAACCAGGTGAACAGGTCGTTGACCGGGCCGACCGTGGAATGGAACAGCATCCGCCCGACCAGTGACACGGCGATCGGCGCCATCAGCATCGGCAGCAGGAAGCCGACGCGGAACAGACGCTCGCCCGGAATTTTGCTATGCAGCGCCAGCGCGATGGCGAAGCCGAGCACGTACTGCACCGCGACCGAGAGGAAGACGACGGTCGCGGTGGTCTGCACGGTGGCCCAGAAGCGCGGATTGGCCAAAAGCGACGCGTAGTTGTCGAAGCCGACGAAGCGCGGCGGCAGCGGCGGCACCAGCCGCATGCTCTGGAAGCTGATGGTCAGGGAGTAGATGAGGGGAAAGATGCCGACCAGCAGGACGACGAGGAAGGCCGGCCAGATGAAGGCGTGCTTGATCGGCTCCCGCACAGTCCGTGCCTCCCCCCTCGCCCGCGCTTGCCGTCGCGCGGCGTCTTTGACTTGTCGTACGTTATGGTGACTCGCCCCGCCGGCGCAACCGGCGGAACCGGATGGAGAAGGATGTGATGGACACCGTCGACCCCGTGCGGACTGCCGCCCCCGCCCTCATGGCCGGCGGCATCGCGGCGGTGATCTTCGATTGCGACGGGGTGCTGGTCGACAGCGAGATCATCGCCTGCCGGGCGGTGGCGCAGCTGATCGCGCAATACGAGCCGCAGGCGCCGGTCGAGGAACTGGTGGAGCAGCTGGTCGGCACGCCGGACCTGCACATCGTGCGCCAGGTGGCGGCGCGGTTCGGCACGGTGTTCCCGGAGGATATCGGCCCGCGCATGGCGCAGGTGATCGACGACGCGCTGGCGCTCAGCCTCGACGCCATTCCCGGCGTGCTGCCGGCGCTGCAGCAGCTGGGCCTGCCGATGGCGGTGGCCTCGAACAGCCATCTGGGCCGGGTGCGCCGGTCGCTGCAGATCGCCGGGCTGACCGGGCTGTTCGGCGACCATGTCTACACGCCCGAGGCGGTGGAGCGGCCGAAGCCGGCGCCGGACCTGTACCTGCACGCGGCGGCACAGCTCGGCGCCGATCCCGCCCGCTGCCTGGTGATCGAGGACAGCGTCACCGGCACCACCGCCGGCGTCGCCGCCGGCATGACGGTGATCGGCTTCCTCGGCGGCCGCCACATCCGCGACGGCCACGCCGACCGGCTGCGCAACGCCGGCGCCCGGCTGATCTGCCCGCATATGGACGACCTGGCCGGGCTGGTGGCGGGGCTGCGGGGCTAGACGAGGGAATCGAAATGGGGGTGACGTCAGCGCATTCGGGCTGAGGCTGATGCGTATTGCCTCTCCCGCCGGACGCGGAGAGGTCGACAGCGCGCAGCGCTGGCGGGTGAGGGCTGGCCCAAGCCTCGACGAAATCCCCTCACCCGGAGCCGCTTCGCGTCTCCGACCTCTCCCGTAAACGGGAGAGGTAACACGTTCACACCGATGCGATCGGGACGACCTGATCTGTCCCGAGCGCTTCGGCCAGGGTCAGGCGGCCGCCCGCGCGGCCTCGACGCGCACCACGGTCAGGTTGCGCGGCTTGCCGGAGGGGGTGATCCAGGTGATGGTCTGGCCCCGGCGCAGGCCGATCAGCGCCACACCGACCGGGGTCAGCACCGAGAGCCGGCCGGCCTCGATGTCGGCCTCCTCCGGATAGACCAGGGTCACGGTGTGCTCCTCGCCCGTCGCGGCGTCGCGATAGGTGACGGTCGAGTGCATCTGCACCACGCCCTTGGCCGCGGCGCCTTCGATGATCTGGGCCCGGTCGAGCTCATCCGCCAGGAAATCGGCGACCGCGGGGAAGGTGTCCGCCGCGGCGTCGGCCAGCGCCGCCAGGCGATCGTAATCGCCGGCGGTGACGTGGATCTCCGGACGCTTGGGCAGGCTGCTGCGGGACATGCCGAGTTTCCTTTCTTCTGGATAGTCCGCTCCGGGATCGGGCCCGGAGGGTTCGGCTGCGGACCGGCGCATCGAAGCGGCCGGGACGCGAATTCATAGGAGTCTGGGAAAACAGGTCGCCGGAAGGCGACGGGACGAGAACGGACGGCGGGGCGGCTCGGGCCTGGGGGGCATCGCCCCCGAGGTCAGCAGCCCCGAGCGTGAAGCGGCGTTCGATGCGCCGCCAGCAGCTTCGTCCACGGTGTTCTCATACCAACAGAAATAGGCGCCCGGTCCGTGGAAATCAACCGGGGCGCGCCGGATCCGCGGCGTCTATGAAAAAGGCCGCGCGGCGGGAAAGCCGCGCGGCCGCAGGAGCCTCAAGCCCGGTCAGAGGACGAAATCGCCCGCCACCAGGATCGTGTGGGTCCGGACGAAGATTTCGAAATCCGCCCGGCCGTCGCCATTGATATCGCCGGCCACGATGCCGCTGGTGAAGTCGCCGGTGGAGAAGCGCAGCTCGCCCGCGACGTGGTGGAAGGCCTCGCCGCCGATGAAGGTAAAGGCCTGGTTGCCGGCGACCCCAGCGTTCGCGTCGATCGCCGACAGATCGATCTTGTCGCCTTCGACACGGATGAAGTCGTAGACGATGTCCCGACTGCCGCCCACCGCACTCTCCGACACGGCGGTGAAGCGGAACGTATCCGCGCCGCCGCCGCCGCTCAGGATGTCGGTGCCGGCGCCGCCGACCAGGATGTCCTGGCCCAGCCCGCCCTTCAGGTTGTCATTGCCCGAACTGCCCTTCAGCAGGTCGTCGCCGGTGCCGCCGGAGAGCAGGTCGTTGCCGCTGCCGCCGTCGAGCTGGTCGTCGCCGAGCCAGCCGTCGATCGTGTCCGCGCCGGACGTGCCGACCCGGATGTCGTTGACGTCGCGGATCGCGGCCTGGAGCTCGGTGAACACCTGCGCCGACGTGTCGGCGGCCTCCTCGAGCGTCCCGGCCAGCGAGATCAGGGCGTCGAGCTGCGGCACCCCGCCGCCGATGTCCTGGAACTCGGCGATCACCTCCTTCAGGTCCTGGACCACGTCGGAGATGTTCATCACGCTCATGTCGAGCACGGCCTGCAGGCCGTCCCGGCCGTTCTCGCCGCCGACCAGGCTCTCCAGCGCCGCGCCGAGCACGCCGTTCTCGCCGAAGAACTGGTTGATGAGCGCCTCGGGCACCACGCCGTGCAGCAGCCCGTTGTCGCCGGCCAGGAGGTCGGCCACCGTGCCGGCAATGGCCAGCGGGCCGGCGACCTTGATCACCTCGCCGCCGACGGCCAGCACGCCGACATCCAGCAGCGTGTTGAACACATCGCCGATCAGCGCGTCGCCGAGCGCGTCGCGCAGGCCGATCTGGTCGCCGCCGAGGATGCCGAACTCGCCGAAGAAGTTGCCGATCAGGCCGCCATCGCCCTCCAGCAGTCCGCCGCTCAGCGCCCCGCCGACCACGTCGCCGAGGAGCGTGTTGAGCACCCCGGCGGCGCCGCCGAGCACGCTGTCGAGCAGGCCGGGCACGCCGCCGCTGTCGACAATGTTCTGCATCAGGACATCCGGCGACAGGGCACCGAGGGCGCCGAGCAGAAGGTCGGTGAGGCCGCCTCCATCCGGACCTAACACATCGCCGAGCAGGCCGCCGAGGATGCCGTCGGTGAACAGGCTGTCGAGCACGTCCAGCCCCGGCAGCTGATCGAAGATCCCGCCGACGATCTCGCCGATATCGGTGCTGATGCCGGCGCTCCCGAGGATGCCGCCGATCAGACCGTCCGAATCGAACAGGTTGCCGATGATGCCGGTCACGCTGAGATCGTCGAACAGCCCGCCGACATCGCCCAATGCGCCGCCGATCAGGCTGGTGATCAGCCCGCCGTCGCCCACCAGACCGTCGCCGATGCCGCCGAGGACGTCGACGATGCTGCCGAGCAGGCCGTCGGGGTCGAGCAGCGAGCCGACCAGGTCGCCGGAGCCCTGCACCACCTCGACGAGCTGGGTCAGCAGCCCGTCCTCGCCGAGCAGGCCGCCGATCAGCCCATGCGCACCGAGCAGGCCGGTGTCGCCGAACAGCCCGTCGAGCAGGTCGCCGACCGGCACGCCGCCGATCGTTCCGCCGAGCAGACCGCCGAGATTGCCGAGCAGGCCGGACACCACCCCGCCGATCAGGTCCGGGGTGAGCAGCTCGCCGAGCAGACCGCCGGCATCGGTGAGCCCGCCGAGAAGATCGCCGAGCAGCCCGCCAATGCCGCCGATGCCACCGCCGAGCAGGCCGCCCAGGAGCCCGTCGAGCAGGCCGCCGACACCCCCGAGCAGACCGCCGAGCAGGCCACCGACACCATCGGCCACGCCGCCGAGCAAGCCGCCGACGCCATCGACAACACCGCCCAATAGACCATCCTCACCCAGAAGACCGCCCAGCAGCCCTCCAAGCAAGCCGTCATCATCAAGAAGTCCACCTAAGGAATCTGTTGAAGCCATCATCTCCTCCTTCGGGGAATGGATAGCCCAGACGCCACCGTTCTCTTGACGGCTTTCAAGCCTCTGCTGTGGAGACTATCACGCATTGCGGAGAAGAATAAGTTTTTATGCAGAAAAATGGGAATCGTCACCCATCAATTACTTATGTATTTCCCGAATATTCTATTTCATTTTGCATAAAATAGCATTCAAGCCGAGCCACGTCGGCGCGCCCGCCGGATCAGCGCCGGCGGTTTCAGCCCAATGGCAACGCGATCAGGACCGGCGCAGCAGCGCCTCGACCTCCTCGCGCCGCGGCATCGACGGCGCGGTGCCGGGACGGGTCACCGAGATCCCGGCGACGGCGCAGCCGAAGCGCACCGCCTCGGCCACCGGCCGGCCCTCGGCCAAGGCCAGGGCGAAGCCGCCGTTGAAGGCGTCGCCGGCGCCGGCGGTCTCGACCGACGGCCCGGCCGTAAAGGCCGGGACATGCACGGCCTCCGACCGGCTCTTGAGCAGGGCGCCCTTGGCCCCGAGGGTGACGATCACGGTGCCGACGCCCTTGTCCAGCAGCACCTCCGCCGCCCGCGCCGCCTGCTGGCCGCTGTCGACGGCGAAATCGACCAGGCTCTCGGCCTCGGTCTCGTTCGGGGTCAGATAGTCGACCAGCGGGTACAGGTCGTCCGGCAGGGTCATGGCCGGGGCCGGGTTCAGGATCGTGGTCACGCCGTGCCGCCGGGCGATCTCCAGCCCGCGTCGCACCACCGGCAGCGGCAGCTCGAGCTGGGCGACGAAGACCCGTGCGGCGGCGATGGCCGGCGCCGCCCCCTCCATCTCCGCCTCGGTCAGTGCCGCCGCGGCCCCCGGCTCGATGATGATCGCGTTCTCCCCGGTCTTGCCGTCCACGAAGATGAAGGCGGCGCCGGTCGGCCGCTCCGGGTCGGTCAGCACATGGCCGGCATCGATCCCCTCCTCGGCATAGAGGGCGCGCGCCATCTGGCCGAACGGGTCGGTGCCCAGCTTGGTGATGAAGGCGACATCGGCGCCGGCCCTGACGGCGGCGACCGACTGATTCGAGCCCTTGCCGCCGGGGCCGAGCTTGAAGCCGTTGGACAGCAGCGTCTCGCCCATCACCGGCAGCCGGGCGGCGCGGAAGGCAAGGTCGGCGACGAACACGCCTTGGACGGCGATCTTCGGCGAAGTCATGGCGGGCGTCCTACTTCGGCGGCACCACGCCCATCTTCAGCAGGAAGCAGCCGTAGAACCGCCCCTCCCCGGCCCGGACCACGGCATAGGCCTTCTTGGCCTCCTCGTAGAAGGCGAAGCGCTCGACCGAGCCCATCGGCCAGGACCGGCCCTCGGCACGGTCGATCTCGGCCTGGACCTCGCGCTGCACCTCCGGGATCTCGTCCGGCTGGCCCACCACCTCCATCCGCCGCGCCGGATGGTCGACGAAGGTGTCGAGCGGCATCAGCGACAGGACCGCCCGCACCGCCCGCGCGGCGCTGACATTCGGCAGCTCGATCGGCGCCTTGACCATGGTGTGCTGCGCCACCGACCGGGACGGAAAGTTGGTGTCGCAGATCACCAGGTCGTCGCCATGCCCCATGCTGGCCAGGACGGTGAGCAGATCCGGCGTGATGATCGGATCAATATTCTTCAGCATTTCAGAAGCTTCCCTGGTTTTCCTCAAGCGACACAGCAGCTACGCTGCGCAGCAATTTGTCGTGCTTTTCGGCACGCGGCATTCTGGATCACTGCCGCGACGCTTGGCAACATGGCCGTCACGCCGCGGCTCGTGTATACGGTGCCGCCATGTCGCTCCTCAGCCGCTATATGTTCCGCCAGATCGCGGTCGCCACGGCGCTCGCCACCGTGATCCTCGTCTTCGCGATCATGCTCACCACCTCGATGCGGCTGATCCAGATGATCGTCGACGGCGGCGTCGGGGCCGGACTGTTCCTCGAGCTCGTCTTCCTGTCGATGCCGGAGTTCCTGATCGCGGTGCTGCCGGTCGGCGTCGTGGCCGCGTGCCTGATCGTCTACAATCGGATGCTGTCGGACGGCGAGCTGCTGGTCATGCGCGGCGCCGGCATCGGCCAGCTGCGTCTGGCCCTGCCCGGCCTACTGATGGGCCTGATCATCACCGGCGTCAGCTACAGCATGACCCTGTATTTCTGGCCGGTGGCCAACCGCGAGTTCCGTGACCTGACCGCCATCGCCCAGTCGGACGTCTCCGCCGCCTTCCTGCAGACCGGCGAGTTCAACGCCATCGGCGACAGCAAGACGGTGTTCGTGCGCGATCGCAACCCGGTGACCGGGGATCTGAGCGGCATCCTGGTCCACATCACCGACAATGAGGACCAGCCCGTTACCATCATCGCCGATCGCGGCTATGTCGAGGACAGCGACGACGGGCCGCGGATCGTGGCGCTGAAGGGCGTGATCCAGCAGCTGGACCGCAAGACCGGCAAGGTCGACCCGGTGGCCTTCGACAGCTACACCGTGCCGCTGAACACGCCCGGCGCCGAGGATCTGGCCCGCAGCTACCGCGCCCCGTCCGAACGGTTCCTGCCCGACCTGCTGTACCCCGACCAGACCTCGCCTCGCGACATGCGGAACTATGGCCGGCTGGTGATGGAAGGGCACAAGCGCATCACCGACCCGCTGCTGCCCTTCGCCTATGTCGTGTTCTGCCTCGGCGTTCTCCTGAGCGGCGACTACAACCGCCGCGGCCTGAGCCGCCGCATCCTGATCGCCGCCATCGGCGTCGTCGCGGTGCAGGCCACGACCATGAGCGTTGCCGGCGTCGCGCGCGATTCGCTCGAACTGATCCCGATCATGTATGCGTTGCCGGTCCTGACCATGATCGCCGGCTTCGCCATCCTGCTGATCGCCCGGCGCCGCAAGGTGCCGACGGCGGCGCCGGCAAGCCCGGATCTGGCGCCGGCCTGAGGCTTCGAAGCCTTCGCAGGGCTCGACAGAATATCGTCCCTGAACCACAATCTGTTGTGGTCAAAAGAGTGATTGCAAACGGCATTTGGTTCGGGCTCTGGCGACCGCTATAAGCGGTTCATGCCCCGCGACCCGCTCTCCGTCCTGCACGACGTCTTCGGCTACACCGCCTTCCGCGGCCAGCAGGCCGAGATCGTGTCCCAGGTGATCTCCGGCGGCGACGCGCTGGTGCTGATGCCCACCGGCGGCGGCAAGTCGCTGTGCTACCAGGTGCCGGCGCTGGTGCGGCCGGGGCTGGGCGTCGTGGTGTCGCCGCTGATCGCGCTGATGCAGGATCAGGTCGAGACGCTGCGCCAGCTCGGCGTCCGTGCCGCGGCGCTGCATTCGGCCCTGCCGCCCGGCGAATCGCGCAACATCGCCCGGGCGATGCGGTCGGGCGAGCTCGACATGCTCTATGTCTCGCCCGAGCGGCTGCTGACCGACGGGCTGCTCGACATGCTGGACGACTGCAAGCTGGCGCTGTTCGCGATCGACGAGGCGCATTGCGTGTCGCAATGGGGCCACGACTTCCGGCCGGAGTACCTGCAGCTGGACATGCTGGCAACGCGCTATCCGGGCGTGCCGCGCATCGCCCTGACCGCCACCGCCGACGGCCCGACCCGGCGCGACATCGCCGAACGGCTGAAGCTGCAGAACGGCCGCATCTTCATCGCCGGATTCGACCGGCCGAACATCCGCTATCGCATCGTGCCGAAGGAGAATCCGCGCCAGCAGCTGCTGTCCTTCATCCGGCGCGAGCATCCGAACGAGGCCGGCATCGTCTACTGCCTGTCGCGCAGCAAGGTCGAGGGCACGGCGGAATGGCTGCGCGGCGAGGGCATCGAGGCCCTGCCCTACCATGCCGGGCTGGACCGCGAGGTGCGGGCCTCGAACCAGGACCGCTTCCTCAAGGAGGACGGCGTGGTGATGGTGGCGACCATCGCCTTCGGCATGGGCATCGACAAGCCGGATGTCCGCTTCGTCGCCCATCTCGACCTGCCGAAGAGCCTGGAGGCCTATTACCAGGAGACCGGCCGCGCCGGCCGCGACGGGCTGCCGTCCGACGCCTGGATGGCCTACGGCATCCAGGATGTCGGCAAGATCCAGGGGCTGATCGCCGAATCGGATGCGCCCGAGCGGCAGAAGCAGATCGACCGGCAGAAGCTGGACGCCCTGCTGGGCTATTGCGAGACGGTGCGCTGCCGCCGCCAGGTGCTGCTGGAGTATTTCGCCGACGCGCTGCCGCAGCCCTGCGGCAACTGCGACACCTGCCTGGAGCCGGTGGAGGCGTTCGACGGCACCGAGCTGGCGCGCAAGGCGCTGTCCTGCGTCTACCGCACCGGCCAGCGCTTCGGCGTCGGCCATGTCATCGACGTGCTGACCGGCAGCGAGACCGACCGGGTGCGCCAGCTGGGCCATGACAGGCTCAGCACCTGGGGCATCGGCCGCGACCTGTCGAAGCAGGAATGGAAGTCGGTGTTCCGCCAGCTGGTGGCCGCCGGCCTGCTGATCGTCGACACCGAGGGCCATGGCGGGCTGCACCTGGCGCCCGACTGCCGCGAGGTGCTGCGCGGCGAGAAGGAGATCCATCTGCGGCGCGAGGCGGTGAAGCGCGCGGCCCGCGGCAAATCCGGCAGCCGCGCCGTGCGGGCGCTGCCGGACGACCCGGCCGAGGCCTCGCTGTTCCAGGCGCTGCGGGCCAAGCGGCTGGAGCTGGCGCGCGAGCAGGGCGTGCCGCCCTATGTCATCTTCCACGACGCCACGCTGACCGAGCTGGCCCATGCCCGGCCGCGCTCGATGACGGAGTTCGCGTCGATCCCCGGCGTCGGCCAGGCCAAGCTGCTGCGCTACGCCGACGCCTTTCTCGAGGTGATCGAGCACCACGTCGAGTAGCGCCCTCCCGGCCGGCCCTCCGAAATCCTAGATTATCGAAAATTCACCCCACCATCGGCCGGCAGATCGACCGCAGCGACTGCGTGATTAAGATTTTATTCTGGAAGCCGAAAGCACTTATTCATATTTTCCCTTCGTTGGGTATTGCCGATTTTTGAGCCGATAGCCGAACGGGCAGATCGGAGTGACTTTTCTTACTTGACCTTGCCCGGGACCTGCATCGCTTTTTCACGAAGGATCCGATTATGCAACTGCTCTATTTCGTCACGGGCGACACGTCGAATGGCGGGGCCGACCTGGTCCTCAGCATCGCCGGAACCCCGGCCCCGGGCGCGACCCTGCAGACGACCACCAGCAGCACCCTGCCGTCGCAGCTCTGGCAGATCACCCCGGCCGGCCGGATCGTCAGCGCCGGCAACTCCACCCTGGCCCTGAGCATCGGCCCGGACAATGTGCTGATCGTCGACACCGTGCAGCAGGACAATCAGGCCCAGTTCTGGACATTCTCGCCCTGCTCCGACGGTCTCGGCACGATCGCGAGCCAGCAGACCGGCCAGGTGCTGACGCTGGCCGCGCCGATCGACCCTCTCAACTCCGCCGTGGGGCTCGCGCCGTCGGGGAACAGCGCGGCGCAGCAATGGTCGGGCGAGGGCTTCGACGTCTATTCCCTGCTGACGACGGTGACCAACAGCACGCCCAACGCCCTCACGCTTGCGGCGCAGGCGGTCGAGGGCACGACCAACCTTTCGGGCAGCATCCCGCTGCCGCCCGGCACCAGCGTGACCATCGTGTCGAGCTACAATGACGGGCTGGCGACCAATCTCAGTGTCTTCGATGCGAGCTATTCGAGCAGCAACTCGGTTGCTTCCTGCGTCGTCCACCAGCACCGCGCCGGCATGGTCATCGCCGGCGAGGTCTGGGTCGACACCATCAACTATGTCGATGGCTACCAGATCACCAATGTGACGTCGGAAAAGGGCTCCGTCCGCGACAGCCTGCCCGGCAATGCCGCGGTGACCATCGCCCACATCTGATCGCCCATCCGTATCCCCCTTCCCTCGCGGGAGGGGGAGCCCGGCTGGCTTGGGCCCGGGGATAGCTTCTACGGATGGATGCCGTCGAGCTCGGGCATCAGCACCACGCTCTCCTGCTCGTTCGGGTCGGTGCGGGCGATCACCGCGATGCAATCCTCGGTCGTGCTGGGGTTGTAGGGTAGGTGCGGCATGCCGGCCGGGATGTAGAGGAACTCCCCGGCCCGGACCGTCAGGTGCTGCTCCAGCCGGTCGCCGTACCACATGCCGGATTCGCCGCTCAGCACATGGATCGCGGTCTCATGCGCCTCGTGCCGGTGCGCCTTGGCCCGGGCGCCCGGCGGCAGGGTGACCAGCTGCAGGTGGATGCCCGTCGCCCCCGCCGATTCGGCGGAGATGCCGGGCGTGTAGGTCAGCGCCTGCTTGCCGGTGAACCGCGCCCCGGCGCCGACCACCCGGCAGGTCGGCTTCGTTTCCGTCATGTTCATCATCCGCGTCCCGATCTGTCGCCCCGCCATCCTCGGCGGGCCCGATGACGATCGCATTGCGGAACCCGGGAAGAGTGTTACGCCGGTGACAGGCGGCGATCTCCGCCAGGCGCCATCCGCACCGTCGCAACCGCCCTGCGCGGAAGAGGTTTGACCGCCCCGCCCGGCTGGCCGAAAGATGACGGCCCGTCAGCCGTCACCGGCTGATACACGCCGCCACGACCGACTGACCACCATGTCCAAGTCCCGCCGCCCCGCCACGATCCTCGCCCATGCCGGCCGCCACCCGCGTGAGAACCACGGCATGGTCAACCCGCCCGTCTATCACACCTCGACCGTGCTGTGGCCGACCGTGGCAGCGATGGACGAGGCGCATGCCGGCTTCGAGCACGGCGTCTACAGCTATGGCCGCGTCGGCACCCCGACCAGCGAGGCCTTCGAGGATGCGGTCGCCGCGCTGGAAGGCGGATACGGCGCCATCTCCGTCTCCTCCGGCCTCGCCGCCGTCAACGTCGCCCTGACCGCCTTCGTCAAGGCCGGCGACCATGTGCTGATCACCGACAGCACCTATGGCCCGACCCGGCGCTACGCCGATGCGGTGCTGAGCCGTTTCGGCGTCGAGGTCGAATATTACGATCCGCTGATCGGCGCGGAGATCGAGAGCCTGTTCCGCGGAAATACCCGGCTGGTCTATCTCGAATCCCCGGGGTCGCTGACCTTCGAGGTGCAGGACGTGCCCACCATCACCGCCGCCGCCCGGTCGCGCGGCGTGCTGACCGCGCTGGACAACACCTGGGCCACGCCGCTGGGCTTCGACGCCTTCGGCCATGGCGTCGATATCACCGTCCATGCCGCCACCAAGTACATGGTCGGCCATTCCGACGCGATGATGGGCGTGGTCGGCGCCCGCGAGAAGCGGGTGTGGCAGATCCTGAAGACCCATGCGGTGCAGTCCGGCCACTGCGCCGGGCCGGACGACCTGTACTTGGCCCAGCGCGGCCTGCGCACCATGGGGGTGCGGCTGCGCCAGCACCAGGAGAACGCGCTGGAGGTCGCGCGCTGGCTGCAGGCGCGGCCGGAGGTGGCGCGGGTGCTGTACCCTGCCCTGCCGCAGGACCCCGGCCACGCGCTGTGGCGGCGCGACTTCACCGCCGCCTCCGGCCTGTTCGCGATCGTGCTTCAGCCGGCCTCCGCCACGCAGGTGGCGGCGATGCTGGACGGCATGGAGCTGTTCCAGATGGGCGCCAGCTGGGGCGGCTATGAAAGCCTGATCCTGCCGACCCATCCGGAGAAGATCCGCACCGCCACGCGGTGGGACGCCGAGGGCCCGGGCGTGCGGCTGCATGTCGGGCTGGAGGACACGGCCGACCTGATCGCCGATCTGGAGGCCGGGCTGGACCGGCTGCGGGCGGCGGCATGAGCGGGGCGCACCTACTCGAAGAGGTCCGGTTCGACGCCGACGGCCTGGTCCCCGCCATCGCCCAGCAGCACGACACCGGCGAGGTGCTGATGCTGGCCTGGATGAATCGCGCCGCGATCGAGGAGACGCTGGCCAGCGGCAGGGCCTGCTACTGGTCGCGCTCGCGGCAGGCGCTGTGGCGCAAGGGCGACACCTCCGGCCAGGTGCAGCGCCTGGTCGAGCTGCGGCTGGACTGCGACGGCGACGCGGTGCTGCTGCGGGTCGACCAGACCGGCGTCGCCTGCCACACCGGCCGGCGCAGCTGCTTCTTCCGGGTGGCGCGCGACGGCGCCTGGCACACCGACCTGCCGGTGCTGCACGACCCGAAGGAGCTGTACGGGCACAGTCACGACTGAGCCGGACGGCCCGCGAGCGGACACCTGACGATCACGGGTGCGGAACGGCGCCCCCGTCCTGGTCGCCGATCCCGACCGTGGCCAGCCGCTTGGCGGCGAGCTCGATGAAGGCCCGGACCAGCGGCGACAGGTGCTGGCCGCTGGGATAGACCGCATGGATGCCGCCGACCGGCGCGGCGTGGCCCGGAAGGACGCGGCGCAGCCGCCCGTCCCGGACCAGCGCTCCGGCGATCCCGTCGGGCAGTTGGCCGATGCCGAGGCCGGCAAGCGTGGCGGCGGCCACGGCCTGCATCTCGTTGGCGGCGAAGCGGCCGGACACAGCCACGGTCTCCTGCCCCTCCGGCCCGTCCAGCACCCAGGACGCGCCGATCGCCGAGGGGCCTGCGATGACGCAGTCATGGCCGGCGAGGTCCGCCGCGGCCCTCGGCACGCCCCGGCGCGCCAGATAGTCCGGGCTGGCGCACAGGATCCGGAGGGTGGCGCCGAGCCGGCGGGCGATCAGCGTCGAATCCGGCAGGATGCCGGTCCGGAAGGCGAGGTCGATGCCGTTCTCGATCAGGTTCAGCCTGTCGTCGGTGAGCCGCAGCTCGACCCGGGTCTTCGGATAGGTCGCCAGGAAGTCGAACACCATGGTGGTCAGGAAATGGCCGCCGAAGCCGACAGGCGCCGAGATGCGGATCGTGCCCGACGGCTCGGCCCGCGCCTCCGCCAGCCGCTGGTTGGCCTCGTCGATCAGCCGCAGCGCCCGGCTGCCCTGGTCGTGGTAGAGGCGCCCCGCATCCGTCAGCCCGAGGCTGCGCGTCGTCCGCTGCAGCAGGCGCACCCCGACCGCCCGCTCCAGCGCGGCGACGCGGCGGCTCACCGTCGTCTTGGGCATGCCGAGCAGCCGCGCCGCGGCGGTGAAGCTGCCGGCCTCGACGACCCGGACGAACACCGCGATGTCATTCAGATCAGGCATTGCATCGCCGGATGGAACAAGATTTCCCGATTATCGCCTATAGTGGATCAATTCGCGAGATCTCAACTCTGCTCCGTGGGACACAGAAG
>NZ_JANX01000064.1 GCF_000767795.1 Inquilinus limosus MP06
GGTCGAGGCGCTGGGGCTGAAGCCGGCCGACGACGCGATCGTCGCCGCCCTGGCCCGCGCCCTGGACGACGCCGATGCCGAGGTGCGGTTCGACGCGGTGCTGGGCCTGACCCGGATGGGGCCGGCGGCCGCCGCCGCGGTGCCGGCGCTGGGCCGGGTGCTGACCGGGGACGAGAACCGCTATGTCCGCGGCTATGCGGTCGAGGCGCTGTCCCGCATCGGGGATGACGCCGCATACCGGGTGCTGCTACCGTATCTCAAGCTCTCCCGCTGGTGTCCGATGACCACGGCGGCGAGCATTTTCTGACCTGTTTCCACGGCGCGGCATTGGCGGATCGGCGGCTCTCCCCCACAGCGGACCTTCGGACCCCGAGGCACTGGCCGCCCTGCTGGAAAGCACGCTGTCCGGCGCGTCCGGCCGCTCGCTCGCGGGCGGCGCGGTGCGCCAGACGGTGCAGGCGCTGGGCCGCGCCATCGTCGCCGGCCGCTATGCCGCCGATCGCCCGCTGCCGACCGAGACCGAGCTGGCCGCGGAATACGCGGTCGGCCGCAACGCCATGCGCGAGGCGATCAAGGTCCTGGCCGGCAAGGGGCTGATCCGCACCGCCCGGCGCTACGGCTCCCGCATCCGGCCGCGCGAGGAATGGTCGATCCTCGACCCCGACGTGCTGGCCTGGCTGCTGCGCGAGCCGGACGGCATCGGCCGCTTCCTGGTCGAGATCTCCGAGCTGCGCGAGATCGTCGAGCCGCGGGCGGCCGAGCTGGCGGCAACGCGCGCCACTGATGAGGAGGCGGAGGCGATCGTCGCCCTGGCCGCGCGGCTGGCGGTGGAGACGATGCCGCAGGTGCTGGACACCGATGTCGCTTTCCACCTGGCGGTGCTGAACGCCTCGCACAACCGGCTCCTGTCCGGCTTCGCCCGGCCGCTCGACGTGCTGCTGCGGGTGCAGTTCCTGGTCTCGGCGCATGGCATCGCCGCAGAATATGCCTACAGCCCCTCGGCCGACTATCATATGGGCATCGCCGAGGGCATTCGCGGCCGCGACCCGCGGAAGGCGCGCGACGCGGTGATGGCGATGCTGACCCGCAACCGCGGCATTGCCGAGAAGGTGGCGGGTCCAGGCTAGGGCGGGGAGGGCGGCATGGCACGCGATCCGGGGCTGGAGGAGCTGGTGCGCGAGGCACTGGGCGAGGAGCCGGGCCTCGACGAGAAGCGGATGTTCGGCGGCCTGGCCTGGCTGCTGCATGGCAACCTGCTGTGCGGCGCCCGTGTCGACAGCATGCTGGTCCGCCTCGGCAAGGGCAACGACGGCTGGGCGCTGCAGCAGCCGGACGTGGCGGCCATGGTCATGCAGGGCCGTGCCATGCCCGGCTGGGTGCGGGCCGGCGCGGCCGCCTATGGCGACGACGCACTGCGCCGGCGGCTGCTCGACGCCGCGCTCGCCTTCGTCCGCACCCTGCCGCCGAAATAGCTATTCCGCGAGCCTGGCCAGCACGAAGTTGGCCCGCTCGGCCACGCTGGTCTTCGGCAGGATCACGACCTCATAGCCCAGGGCCGGATAGTCCCTGAGTAGCCGTTCATACTCCTCCATCGCAGCGTCGAGGCCGTGGCGGCGCTCCGGATCGGTGCCGTAGATCTCCGGCCAGGGCGGGGTCAGGAACACGCGGCGGTGATAGGGATAGGGGCGGGCCAGAGTCTCCAGCGCCGGCTCGCCGGTCATGTGCTGCAGGGCGGAGGCGGCATCGATCAGGCCACGGTCGAAGAACACCCAGCCGAGCCAGCTCCCTGCCGCGGCACGGTCGGCCAGCGCCATCGCGATGGCGCGGCGGGCGAAGGTCGTCCCGTCGACCCAGGGCAGGGCCTGCCCGCCGCGCTCCAACTCCTGCTTGACGATGCGCCGCCCGGGCTCCTCGACCACGGCATGCCCGCGCCGCCCGAGTTCGGCCAGCAGCGTCGACTTGCCGCCGCCCGAGCAGCCGGAGATGACGACGTAACGGTCCATGGCGATCCTCGGCAGCGGGTAGCAGGTCGATAGGGATGGCTGGGCTCGACCAGCTTGGAAAGATTATTCCGGGGCGATGAGGGACAGCTTGGGAAAATAGGTCCGGTAGCGTGCCGCGTCTCGCGTCATCAGCCGGTATCCGGCGACGGCGGCGTGTGCGCCGATGAAAAAATCCGGCAGCGGCGACCGCTTCTCTCCTCCCCGTTGCCGGTACCTGGCGAAGGACTTGCCCGCCAGGAATGCCGCTTCGTAGGGAACCGCTTCCCGATCGAACATTGTCCTGGGCAGGGCGACCTCGAGATCCTCGATCCGGGAATAGCGAACCGAGACCTCGGCGTAGATGATCGGATTGATGACCAGGCGAAACCGGTCGGCGGCCTGTTCGAGCGACGCCGCCGACCATGGCAACCAGCGGGCATCCTCCGTCATCACGTCGAGGAGGATGTTGCTGTCGATCAGGATGGCGGTCATTCAGTCGTCCCGGGTGAGCGCCATGATCTCGTCCGTGCTGATCGCCACGTCTCCGCGCCCGCGCAGATGGGAGATGAGGCGGCTGCCGCGGCTGCCGCCTTTGCGGGGTTTGGCGCGCATGATCCGCACGACCTTGCCGTCGAACTCGAACTCGACCTCGGTGTGCGGCAGCAGGCCTGCGCGTTCGCGAATCTCGGCCGGGATGGTGACCTGGCCCTTGGACGTGATGCGCATAGTCGACTCCTTACTCTTGCCGGTAAGAGTAAGAATTCCGGCATCCAACCACAAGCTGCCCCTTGTCGGCTGAATCGGCGGGCACGCGGCGATCACGTCGGTGCCGACGCTTCCGGCCCGATCAGCGACCGGACCCGGTCGGCATCGGCCGGCGTCGCCGGATTGTAGATGACCATGCCGAGATCCGGCCGGCCGTCGACGGCGAAGGCCGAGAACTCGAAGGCGATCGGCCCGGCGATGGGATGGCGCAGGCGCTTGACGCCCTCGCCGTAGCTGCGGACGTCGTTGTCCCGCCACATCGCCGCGAAGTCGGGGCTCAGCTCGCACAGCTCCTCCACCAGCGCCCCGACTCTGTCGGTCGCCCCGGCGCGCGCCGCATCGGCACGGAATGCCGCTACCACGAACCGGGCCACGCCGTCCCAGTCGAACTGCGCGGCGCGGACGCGGCGATCCAGGAAGACTAGGCGCAGGATGTTGCGCTGCTCGGGCGGCAGGGCCCCGTAGTCGGTCAGCACTGCCGCCGCGGCACGGTTCCAGGCGACCACATCCCAGGTCGGGGTCTTCACCAGCGCCGGGCTGAGCGTCAGCGCGTCGAGCACCCGCTGCAGCCGCGGCGTGACGCCCTCGGCCACCTGGAAGCGGATCGCGGGCGGGCGGCCGAGCCCGAGCAGGAACAGGTGCTCGCGCTCGACATCCGTCAGCATCAAAGCGCGGGCGATCCGGTCGAGCACGTCGGCGGACGGCGCGCCGCCGCGGCCCTGCTCCAGCCAAGTATACCAAGTGGCGCTGATATTGGCGCGCTGGGCCACCTCCTCCCGGCGCAGGCCGGGCGTGCGCCGGCGCGGCCCGGACAGGCCGAAAGACGCCGGGTCCAGCCTGGCGCGGCGATCCTTGAGATACGCCCCGAGCGGATTGTCATTTCCGACCGGCATGCCGAACCTGTTAGCCATTATACCCGTATAATCTCTCGTCTTTACCAGGATAGCACGTCGCGAGACCGTCGCCTCCTCTTAACAGGAGGTTTCCTCATGCGTGTCTTCGTCACCGGTGCCACCGGCTTCGTCGGCTCCGCTGTGGTTCAGGACCTGATCGGCGCCGGTCATCAGGTGCTCGGCCTGACCCGCTCCGATGCGGGTGCCGAGTCGCTTCTCGCTGCGGGCGCCGAGCCGCACCGCGGCGACCTGCGGGATCCCGATAGCCTGCGCCGCGGCGCTGCCGAAGCCGATGCCGTGATCCACACCGGCTTCATCCACGATTTCTCGAAATTCCAGGAGAACTGCGAGATCGATGGCCGCGCCATCGCGGCGATCGGCGATGCGCTCGCCGGCTCCGACCGCCCGCTGCTGGTCACCTCCGGCGCCCTGATCGTGGCGCAGGGCCCGGTGGGGACCGAGGAGGATCCGCCCTTCCCCAATTCGGCCACCTATCACCGCCTGTCCGAGGCCGCCGCCGCCGCACAGGTGGCGCGAGGGGTGCGGGCGGCGACGGTGCGGCTGCCGCCCTCGGTCCATGGCGACGGCGATCACGGCTTCGTGCCGATCCTGATCCGGCTGGCGCATGAGAAGGGCGTGTCGGCGATGGTCGGCGAAGGCCTCAACCGCTGGCCCGCCGCGCACCGGCTCGACGCCGCCCGGGTCTACCGGCTGGCGCTGGAGCACGGCGTCACCGCCGGCGCCCGCTATCACGCGATGGCGGAGGAGGGCGTGCAGTTCCGGGAGATCGCCGCGGTGATCGGCCGCCGCCTGGGCGTGCCGGTGGCCGGCCTGTCGCCCGAGCAGGCGGCGGCGCATTTCGGCTGGTTCGCGATGTTCACCGAGATGGATGTCCCGACCTCGAGCGAACGCACCCGGACCCTGCTGGGCTGGGCGCCAACTCAGCCCGGGCTGATCGCCGACATCGACCGGCCGGCCTATTTCGGGGACTGATGACAGCGCGCTGTGCAAGGGAGCGCCGGTGCCACCCCTTCGATCTCGACCTCAGTAAGCCATCAAAGCCCGGATCGATCGACGACGGCGCCCGGGTCTCGTCGCCGCGGCAGCCGGACAGCTTCGGGCCCCACAGGCTGATCAGATCGCCTCGACCATCGTCAGGTCGCAGTCGGGACCTTTGCCATGACTGTCAGGTCGATCGCTGCGAGGGCTCTCTCCCTGGCCAATGTGGCCTGGTCCCCGACGAGAAACGCGGTGGCCTGCACGGGGAGGAATTGCAGGGTCTTCAGCCCAGCGCTGCCCAGCACCACCGACAGATAGGGCGTGAGAAAATCGGGCTGGTTGGCTCGCTCACCGGTAAAGACGCCCCCGGAAGCTATGCCGACGAAGACCGGACGGTCGCGCAGCATCCCCACCTTTCCGGCCGGCGTTGACCTGAAGGTGCGACCGGCGCGCAGGATCTGGTCGATCCACGCCTTGAGGACGGACGGAACGGTGAGGTTGTGCATGGGCGTTCCGATGACAATCACATCGGACGCCTCGACTTCCTCGATAAGTGCTTCGGCACGAACCAGCGAGCCTTCCAGCGGTGCCGCCAAGGTGGCCGGAGACGACAGCGTGGTTGCGTAGTCGGCCGTGGCATGCGGTAGGGGATCGGCGCCAAGGTCTCGCCGGCTGACGCTCATGGCGGGCGCAACCTCTAGGAGTTTCTCGACGATCGCCGCCGAAAGCCGGCGGCTATGGGAATCTGGACGCGGGCTGCAATCAATATGAAGGATGTTCATGCGGATTTTCCCCCATGGCTTTCAACGAGTCCCCGGACCCTCGAACCAGCGGGTCACGCAAATCGCTTTCGGTGAAAAGGCGAGCGATCCGCGATGCGGTCGTGGAGCCGTACCGCCGGACGCCCGAAGTCACGGTTGAGGTTGGCGCACTTCGGCAAGGCCGGCCTCGGGTCCCGCGCCCATGACCCGATGGGCTTCACACCGTATTTTTGATGGTAGGTGTGGCCGATCTCGTCCTCACTTCGAGGAGGACGGGCGAAGTCACTTTCTCTCTCCGGAGTGCTGATGCATCTCAGCGGCCGGCGCTTTGCCCACCGTCGACGTGCAGAATCTCTCCGGTGATGAACGGTGCGGAGTCGAGAAACAGGATGGCGTTGGCGATATCGCTTGTTTCACCCATGCGTCCGATAGGCTGGAAGGCGCCGAGCGTTTCGTGATTTTCAGGCGCGTGCATCGGCGTCTTTATGTTCCCCGGAGCAACGGCGTTCACGCGGATGCCCTTTTTCGCGTACTCGATCGCCAGTGACTTCGTGGCGGCGTTGAGACCGCCCTTCGTCATCGCCGCCAGGACCGAGTAGATCCCACTGATCGCGACTTGGTCTATGCTGGTCGTGACGCTCACCACATGGCCGCTCGAGCGCCTTTCCATCTCGGCGATCGCGAGTTGCGTGATGTGATAGAAGCCCGCCATGTTCACATTCATCACGGCGGCGTAGTCTTCGGCGGTGTGCTCGGTGAAAGGCTTTCCGACGTAGATGCCGGCGTTGTTCACCAGCGTATCGATGTGGCCAAATCGCGAGACGCCTTCGGAAATGACACGTTGTGCCGTTGTGGGATCGCCGATGTCGCCGGCGATACTCAGGACGTTCTCGTCGTCGGACTGCTTGATCGAACGAGAGGTGGCGACAACGCGGTAGTCGAGCTTTCGGAATGCTTTTACGACCTCCGCGCCGATGCCTTGTGACGCACCGGTAACGACAACAACCTTCTGTGACCTGTTCATGCGCGTACCCCGGGAAATACGATGCCCTGACTTTGTCGGCGCGCACGAAAGCCCGGTTGCGGTCCCAAAGATCCTGGGTATATCCGGGCTTTCGCGCTACGCTCGCATGCCTCTCGCCGTTGGAGATGGTCGACGCGGTCAGATGGAGGTCAGACCGAGCCGGCCGGCGTGACAGCGGGAAAGTCCTGCTCCGGATCGAACACGTTATTGAAAAAGTTCGTCAGGGAGTACATGGCCACCAGCGCAACGATCTCCATGACGTTCGCATCCGTGTGGCCGGCATCGCGGACGGCTTTCAGATCGGCTTCACTGACCTTGCCACGGCTCTCGATGACTTTGCGCGCGAATTGGACGGCGGCATCCCGTTTCGGGTCACTGGCATGGCCCTTCCGAGCGAGAATGATGTCGCCGGCCGGAAGCTTGGCCATATGCTCGGCCGTGAAGCTGTGGACCGTCAGGCAGTAGTTGCAGCCATTCACTTCGGAGACGGCGAGGCCGATGCTGTCACGCGTCTTCACGTCGAGCACCTTGCTCAAGGAGCCGAGTAAGGTCGCCCACGCGTTAAACGCGATCGGGCTTTGCGCGAAGGTCGCCATCATATTTGGCGTGAACCCGATGTTCCTGGTGAACATATCGAGGGTCGGCTTCGAATCGGCCGGCACCTGTTCCGGGTTCAGAGTTGCGGATCTGGCCATCACGTAATCTCCCTAAGTAATCGGTTTGACTGCCAATTAGACAAGCTGCAGTACATCGGCCACCGGGCGGCGGGGCTTCTGCGGCCAGTTCCCCGGACGCTCCGGCCCCACGGACAACAACATCACCGGCACTTCGTCCTCGGCCAGTCGGAACTCGCGGTGCACAGCGTCAGCATCGAAGCCGATCATCGGCGTCGAACCCAGACCCCATGAGCGGGCGACATAGATCATCGCCGCCGCGCCGAAGGTGGCGGTGCGCACGGCTTCATCGCGCTGGCGCTGCGGGAAATCCTGATACAGACCGCGTGCGGGGATTTCCCAATCCGGCACCAGGTTTGCCGGCATGATGCCCGCTTCCACCACCGGGGCCAGGCGCTCCGGTATCACGCTGGAATCGGCCAACTGGCCGCAGACGATGAAGGTAACGGCTGCTTCGGTGATCGCGGGCTGATTCCAGGCGATCGGACGCAGCCGAGCCTTGGCTTCGAGCGTGCGTACGGCAATGAAGCGCCAGTTCTGCAAGTGGAAGGATGTCGGCGCAGTGGTGCCGATTCGCACCAGTTCGCGGATCTGGTCGTCGCTCAAGGTGGCGGAAGGGTCGTAATACTTGGTGGCGGTGCGGCTCAGGATACATTCGATGACGGCATTGCTCATGATCAGTCCGTTGGTCATGGTTAGTCCTGCGGGCGAAAGAACAGGTTGAGGCACGAGAGCGTTTGCTTTCCTTGCCGGAAGTGCTGCGGAGATGGAGTCCGCTCGACATCTCACGTCAGGGCCATCGGCTGCTTCCGAGATGGCTCCCGGCGCCTTTGACGGGGCGCGCCACGACCAGTCCGGACAATGCCGGCCGGCCGCATGCATCGATAGGCGGTGTCGCTTACGGACGAACGCGAATGATCGTCTTCCCCGGGCGTCGCTCGGTCCGGTTGAAGGCGGTGACCGCGTCATCCAGGGCAGAGACGGTGCCGATATTCGTCCGCAGCCGTCCGTCCCGCACCCGCTGGATGATCTCCCCCAGCTGGGTGCGGTCGGACACGACAACGAAGTCGACCGCCAGGCCGTCGGCGGGCCGCGCCTCGGTCGGACCGGCGATGGTCACCAGCGTTCCTCTGGCTCGGACCAGGCCTGCAGACCGCTTCCCGATGTCGCCGCCGAAGACATCAAACACGAGATCGACACCGCCGACATCTTCCAGGGCGTCGTTTTCGAGGTCGACGAATTCCTGCGCGCCGAAGCCGAGCGCCGTCTGACGGTGGGCAGCGCGTCCGGTGCCGATAACATAGGCGCCGGCCTCACGGGCGAGCTGGGTTGCCATCGACCCGACTGCGCCGGCCGCCCCGTGCACGAGGACGCTCTGCCCTGCCTGAAGGCGGCCATGCTCGAACAGTCCCTGCCACGCAGTCAGGCCCGGCATCGCCACGCTCGCGCCCACCGTGAAGTCGACGTCGCCCGGCAGCGGCGCAAGGTTGCGGGCCTCGATGGCCACATATTCCGCCAGGGTGCCGCCGCGATACGAGTCCGTGAGGCCGAACACCCGCTGTCCCACTGACAGTCCCGTCGTGCCGTAGCCGAGGGCGGCCACCACTCCGGCCAACTCCTGCCCGGGAATAACCGGCGTCCGATCACGGCCGAGGCGATCGGTCCATGTCGAGGGCCATGTCAACTCGTCCCAGGTGAATCCCGACGCATGAACCTGAACGACGACGTCGTTGATCGCTGCCTGCGGCTCGGGAAGCTCCGCCAGCTTCATTCCGGCCGTTCCCGCCGCCCGGTCCGTCACAACGATTGCCTTCATCGTCCACCTGCCTATGTGCGGTAGCTCGTCATCTTCCGAATACAAAGCCACGCTGCCACTGGTGTCGGCGCCATGAAACCCCCGTCAGGCCGCCCAGGACGGGCGGACACGCATTCCGGAATCCAGAGCTGGCCAGCGCCGAGGATCAGGGGATCAGGCGTGTCCGGATCCGGCAAGGGATGGAAGGGAGCTTAGTCGGGCGCGGCGTCAGGGCGCGCGAGCTCATGCGGCTTGCTTTCGGCCCTTATCGTCTCCCGTCTTTTCTCCTGCCAGGTGACAGGCTCAAGCCAATGTCGAAAGCTCGATGAACAGCTTCGACAGGTGAACGGATGTCACAATCGGCATGCCCTTCCGAACTCGCGCACTTGGCGGGAGAGATGCCTCGGAGCGCGGTGCTCGGCTCAAGCGCCCTTATCAGCCTCGCCGTTCCTGGCATTCTGCCGGTACTCGCTGGGATCAGCGTTGTAGGCTTGCCGGAACGCCCGCACGAAGCTGGAGCGGCTTTGATAACCGGCGTTGTAAGCCACAACCTCGACCGGGGCTGACGTCGTCGCGAGATCGAGCGCCGCCTGCCGCATCCTGAGATCCCGAACGACGGCCATCGGCGAACGGCCGAAGATCTCCGAGAACCGCGCCATGAAGGCCGACCGGCTCAGGCCTGCGCGATGCGCCAGGCTCTGAATCGTATGGGCGGCCCCCGGACGTGCCACCATGTCGGCGAATGCACGTGTGATCTGACGGTCCGCGAGAATCGAAAACCGATCCGTCCAGCTGCGGGAGGACTTCATCGATCGCCTCACCAAGGCGACGACGATCTGCTTCAGCAGGGAAGCCGTCATGGCGCCCATGCCGATTTCCTGCGCGCAGAGCTCCTCGACCGCTTCGCGAAGCTTCAGGTCGATCTTGTCCGTCGGCTCGAATTTCTCGACCACCGGCTCTCTCAGTTCGCGAAACAACCCGACGGATTGTCCGAAGGACGCGTTGAAGAAGCCGCAGATCTGGATAATCTCGGGCTGCTCGGCCGGCATCCCGATGCGCAACACGCCGTCATGCTGCGTCCAGCAATCGCGGGTGATGAGCCTCTTCGGGCCGCCGGCTCCGTCGACTTCGATCGCGAACGGGGTGTTCGGAGGCTTGATGATGAGCAGATGCGGCTCGAGCGCCATCGACGGCCCGTTGCCGATCGAAATTCGCCCCCTGCCGCTGACCGTGTAGTGGATCGCCGGCGCGTCGATCGTCCCCATCTCGGCGCGATGGCCCGCTGGAATCAGTATCTCGGTGAGCGCGATGACTTCGATCTCGAGCGCCCGCATGAGGTTGTTGAGGTCGGCGGCGGAAAGCTTCGAGGCAGGGCCGGCGATCATCGGACCGGCCTGCTCCCCTTGTCCGCTTCCGGCTGGTGAATTGCCCGTGTTTTGCATGACAACCTGCTTACAAAGTCAAACCGCGAATATGGTCGAATCATCTCTTCATCCTTGAAGATCTTGGGGTACACCGTTCTGCTATGATTGCGACTCTTGACCGATCAGCCAGATATCTGACGTTCAGCCGCACGGCGTTGGAGGGCGTTTCATAGTCAAAAGTTCCACTACATTACGTCGATCGTTTGCAGATGAGATCGCAACTGTCAGGAATTTCCCGTCCGGGTACGTTCGGGCTTGATCGTAAAGCTGGACCAACTGCGGGCGCCAGGCATGACGCCGCTCCTCGAACTTCTTTCGTTCTGCTTTCCCCAAGACCACCGTGGCCGAAAATCGCCTGTACTCCGGCAGGAAGGTGCAGAACGCCCTTGTCTTCTTGTAGCGCAGGGACCAGCCGCGGTTCCTGCCGCCATAGAGCCACTCTGGCGTGAAAACACCGGGATAGAATTCCTCGATCCAGTTCTGCAGCTCGGTCCAATGCTTGAACGCACCCGGCCCGATCCAGTCGCGGACAGTGCTGTCATCGGGCGGTGCTGACGTGTCGGTGATCCTATCGCCGATCTGGAGGCTCTGTTCCATGCCGCTTTTTCTCCAGCGCAAGGTTATCACGAAGCACGTGCGACCATCACCGCTTCGCAGGGCGGGCTGCTACGGCCGGTTCGGGCAAGTGTGGGACCGGAACGGATCGAGAAGGCGCCGTCCGCTTTCGGGGCGCCGCCTTGACGACCGCATGCGGCGCGATCGGGCCGGCTGCGCCGAACATGGCGGCGTGCCCGAGCCCGCACCTGGGCAGTGGCCGCGAAGAAGGCGTCGGCCTCCGCATCTGCGGCACTATTGGATCGCCGCCTGCCAGAGCTGCGCCATCAAGGCTTAAGATATGACCGGCTGGGCGTTGGGACGTCTTCGCGCCATGCGGGAGCGGCTGGACCGGACGCCGGATGCCATGCGCATCCGTCGGCAGACGGCGGGGCAGCCCTTCGGCGCGCTCAAAGCCTCGATAGGCGCGACTCTTCCTCCCCGAGGGTCGAGAAGGGTCAGCACCGAGATCAGCCTCCAGATTCTCGCCTATAATCCGGAGCGTGTGATCTCCATCATCGGGATCATTTCCTCAGCTGCGGATATCCATGGACATAGATCCAGTCCGTCGCCTGAGCTGGAAGGTGGCAGGACTGGCAATCCGCCGTATAGTCCGTCGATGTCGTCTTCAGCGGATTGCCGACGTCGAACCAGGACCAGCCCCAGCCGTCGCCCCAAAGCTTGTTGCCCGGAAATCTGCCCTTGCCGTCTTTCATCATGACGAACCAGCCCGACAGCTTGTCCGCGTGGCTTACTGTCCCGGTCGTCATGTCGCCGGTCGCAGCGCCGTAGACCTCCTTCACCAGCACGGCGCCGTCCGGGAAATGCCCGTCGCGGCGATAGGCTGCCGTGGTGCCGGGAGAGGCGTACACGGTATGGAGTTCCTTTGCGCCCTGGCCCTGGTCGGCTGCAACGGCCCAGGTGCCTAGAAACTCATAGGAAGTCCGGTAGTCAGTGGGAACATGAAGGTTGCCCGCCGCGTCGACGGCCCCTCCGGCCAATGGTCCCTCGGCCTGCGCCGCCACGGCTGCGACGGTGCCGCAGGCCAGAGCAGCCAGAAGCAGGGCGGAGGCACCCCCAGCAATTCTCATGGTCTCACCTCGGGTATCTGGTCATGCCGCGGCGACAACTCGTTGACCGGCCGGCACCGTCGGTTGGGCGGATCTGTCATCAGGCTAGCGCGACAGGATGGCGCCAAGGTCCGAATTGCGTGTCCATTCGTCCGGGATATCCGGCTGGCAGAGCTCCCTGGCGATCTGGAGAACGGCCGTCGCTCCGGCGGGCTCGGGCCAACCATCCTCATATGGTCGACGAGCGGCTGTCGGGTTCGTGGTGCCACGAATTCGGGAAGAATCTCGATGTTGAGGAGGTCGTGTCCCGCCAAGTGGTGTAGGAGCTGTGGATAAGTAGCCCGCCGGAGCGACCGCCACGAGTCTGGCGCAGGCGGGCTGCTTATCCACAGCGGTGGTCATCGCGAATCTTCGGTAGGGTTTTGGTCGCCAAACTTCAACGCGAACCAAGGACCCACGATGACCGACGAGATGTATGTGATGTGCTCCGGCGCCTGCGCCATTGCGCCGGGCGTCCGGGCCACGGCCGGGGTCACGCAGTTGACGGCGATGTCGTGCCCGGCCAGCTCCTTGCCCAGCGACTTGGTCATGGCGATGACCGCGGCCTTGGCCGAGCTGTAGGCCGCGGCGTTCGGGTTGCCCTCCTTGCCGGCGATCGAGGCGACGTTGACGATGCGGCCGTAGTTCTGGGCGATCATTACCGGAGCCACCGCCCGGCAGCAATGGAAGGTGCCGTTGACGTCGACCTCCAGCACGCTGCGCCAGGCATCGAGCGGATACTCCGCCAGCGGCGCGTTCGGCCCGACCATGGCGGCGTTGTTGACCAGGATGTCGATGCGCCCCAGCGCCTCGACCGTCCCCGCCACCGCGGCCTCCACGCCGGCATTGTCGGCGATATCCACGCGCATCGTGTGGATGTCGTCCCGGCCGGTGGCCGCGGCGAGCTCGCGCTTCGCCGGCTCCAGCCCGTCGGCGTTGACGTCCCAGATGACGAGCCGGGCGCCGGAGCGCAGGAGGCGTTCGGCGATCTCGCGGCCGATGCCCTGGGCGCCACCGGTGACCACGGCGACGCGGCCGTCGAGATTGATCGAGTTGAGCTGCACGGAAGGACCTCTGGTGACGGGCTTGCGATGCGGGCGTCGGATCAGGCGTTGGCGCCCACGGGCTGGCCGGCCGTTGGCCGCCAGCGCATGAAGCGCTCCTCGAACACCGACACGGCGGTGTCGAGCACGAGGGCGAAGACGGTCAGCAGCAGGATGCCGGCGATCACCGAATTGATGTCGAACACCCCCTCGGCCAGCAGGATCAGGCAGCCGATGCCCTTCTCCGAGCCGAGATACTCGCTATTCGATCCCGAAGATCACGCTGTACCCGATCCTGCTGCTGATGTTCGGCCTCGGCATCTCCGCCAAGATCGCCTTCGGCACCATCCACGGCATCATCCCGGTGGCGCTGTTCACCATCAGCGCGGTGCGCAACATCCGCCCGGTCCTGGTGAAGAGCGGCCGGGTGATGGGCCTCAGGACGTTCGAGATGGTCACCCGCGTGCTGCTGCCGGCGGCGATGCCGGAGATCTTCGCCGGCCTCAGGATCGGCTTCTCGCTGACCCTGATCGGCACGCTGCTCGGCGAGATGTTCGCATCGCAGCGGGGGGTGGGCTTCCTGCTGATGAACGCGATCGGCCTGCACAACATCGACGTCATCATGGCCCTGACCTTCCTGCTGACGCTCTTCGCCGGGGCTGCGAGCAGCTTGCTGCTTCATCTCAATCGAAAGCTGCAAGGTCCGGTTTGATCCCCGGCCTCACGGCCTCGGTGAGAAGCCGCCTTCCTCCGCGATCCGGGCCAGCAGGTGGTCCCGGGCCGCGGTGACATGGACGAAGACGGCCTGGCCCGCCGCGGTCGGGTCGCGGGCCTCAAAGGCGCGGATCATCGTCTCGTGCTCGCCGATCACCGCGTCATACATCTCCGGCCCAAAGCCGCCCAGACTGTCGGCCACCGTCCGCACCACCCGGGTGCGGCCTTCCAGGATCTGCTCGGCCTCGGGATTGCGGGCGATCTCGTAGATCCGCTTGTGGCAGATGATGTTCTCCCGCGACGCCACCATCGGCTTGCCCGACCGGATCAGGACGCTCAGATCCTCGTGCAGCCGGCGCAGCGTGGCGATGTCGGCGTCCGTCGCCCGCTCGACCGCGCAATGCCGGGGGCAGGTCGACGGATCGAAGATGCTGACCCTCCGGGTCGAGAGTGCTAGACGTCATCATGCCATCGCGGCGATCAGAACAGCAGGGTTTTTTGCATGATGATGGTTCAAAGTGCAATCATCAGCGCAGGGCCGCCCGCCGTCGGGCCCGGCCGGCTTGTCGAGAGGGGCCGATGCCGCCATCGCCGCTGACGCCGCAGATCGCCGCGCGGATCATCGACTACGCCCGCGACCAGCCGCTGCGGCCGAACGACCACCTGCCGGCGCAGAAGCTGGCCGACCTGTTCCGGGTGTCGCGGTCGCCGGTCAATGATGCGCTGAAGCTGCTGGAGGCGCGCGGCATCGTCCGGCGCGAGGCCAATCGCGGCTTCTTCCTGGCCCAGGATCCGGCGGCGCTGGCCGCCGATGTCGTCGCCGATGCCAGCCCGGAGGCGGGGGAGGAGGCATATTTCCAGCTCGCCGACGACCGCCTGTCCGGCCGGTTGCCGGACCGGGTCAGCGAGAACGAGATCATGCGGCGCTACGACCTGTCGCGCAGCGAGGCGATCCGCATCCTGACGCGGATGGCGCGGGAGGGCTGGGTCGAGCGGCTGCCGGGCAAGGGCTGGGGCTTCCTGCCGGTGCTGACCTCCAGCGAGGCCTATCGCATGGCCTACCAGTTCCGCATCGCCATCGAGCCCGCCGCCATCCTGCAGCCGGGCTACACGGTCGACGAGGAGGCGTTCCGCCGTGCCCGGGTGCAGCAGCAGGCCCTGCTGGACGGCGACTACCGCACCCTGTCGCGCACCAGGCTGTTCGAGATCAACTCGCAGTTCCACGAGATGATCGTCGCCGGCTCCGGCAACATCTACTTCATCGAATCGATCAAGCGGGTGAATGCCAGCCGCCGCCTGGCGGAGTACCGCAAGACGGTCGACCGCAGCCGCCTGGTCGGCCAGTCGCTGGAGCATCTGCGCATCCTCGACCTGCTCGAGGCCGGCGATATCGCCAAGGCGTCCGAGTTCATGCGCTTCCATCTCGACTACGCGCTCAAGCTGAAATCCGACGGCACCCTGGGCTAGGCGCCGGCGCGGGCGGTGCGTGGCGTGCGCAGAATTGGATTGACTTACATTTATACGTGATGCAATTCATCGGAGGTGGCCAGGCCGGTTTCATGGCGCGACGAGCGACGGCCGGAGATGGCGCTTCGTCGGGGCCGCATTCTGTGACACGGTGACCCCGACCTTCGGCAACGGCGACGTCCGGCTGGATCGCCGGGTCAAGACCACATCCGGGCCGCTGGAGCGGCCGACGCTGCTGGGGCGGGCGGCGCAGGATCGGAGGGGCATCGTGACCAGGACCATCCTCGCCTTCGGCGATAGCCTGACCTATGGCGCCGATGCCGAGACCGGCGGCCGCCACCGCTTTGAGAACCGCTGGCCCAGTGTGCTGGAGGTCGGGCTGGGCGGCGCGGCGCGGGTGATCGCCGAGGGCCTGGGTGGGCGCACGACGATGTTCGACGACCATGGCGCGGCGGCCGACCGCAATGGCGCCCGTATCCTGCCGACACTGCTGGGCAGCCACCACCCGCTCGATCTTCTCATCATCATGCTCGGCACCAATGACCTGAAGCCGCATGTCTGCGGCACGGTCCTGGGCGCCGGGGCTGGGATGGAGCGGCTGGTCGAGATCGCCCGCACCTATCCCTACGGCCGAGGCGCGGCCGCACCGCAGGTGCTGATCGTGGCGCCGCCGCTGTTCGGGCCGACCGTCGGCGGCGACTGGCAGCCCTCCGGCGGCCGCAGCATCGCGGAATCGCAGAAGCTGGCGCCACGCTATCGCGATGCCGCGGAATACTGCGGCTGCGCCTTCTTCGACGCGGCGAGCGTGGCGACGGCGTCGCCGGTCGATGGCGTGCATCTCGACGCCGCTAACACGCGGGCGATCGGCCAGGCCCTGGTGCCCGTGGTCCGGCAATTGCTGGCGCTGGACTGACCGGCCGTCAAGCGCCGGGGAGATCATTCTCTTCCCTGCGAAAGAGCCGTCATTGCGAGGAGGTGAAGCCGACGAAGCAATCCATCGTTCCGTTCGGGCTGATGCATGGATTGCTTCGCTGCGCTCGCAACGAGGGTCCTTGAGTGGGTATCAGCCCATCTCGGCGAGCGGGTACTTGGCCTCGAGATAGGCGAGGTACGGCTCGGGATCGAGGCCGCTGCCGGTCGCGGCCTGCAGGATCTCCTCCGGCGTGCGCGACCGGCCGTGGCGGTGCACCGCGCGGTTCAGCCAGAGCTTCAGCGGCGCATAGTCGCCGGCCTCCAGCCCCGCCGTCACCGCCGGGTCCCGCTCCGCCTCCGCGAACAGCTGCGAGGCCATGACATTGCCCAGAGTGTAGGTCGGGAAGGACCCGACATAGCCGGTCGACCAGTGCACGTCCTGCAGCACGCCGCGCGCGTCGTCCGGCACGTCGAGGCCGAGATCGGCGCGCATCCGCTCGGCCCAGGCGGCCGGCAGGTCGGCGACGGCGAGGTCGCCGGCGATCACCGCGGCCTCCAGCTCGACCCGCAACATGATGTGCAGGTCATAGGTCAGCTCATCGGCCTCGACCCGGATCAGGCCGGGCCGGACATGGTTGACCGCACGCCAGAATTCCGTGGCCGAGACATCGGCCAGCTGCTCCGGGAAGGCCTCGCGCAGCAGGCCGAAATTCAGCTCCCAGAAGCGGCGGGACCGGCCGACGCGGTTCTCCAGCAGCCGCGACTGGGATTCGTGCATGCCGAAGCTGGCCCCGCCGACGGCGTAGAGGTTGACGATGTCGGTCGCCAGCGCCGACCGGCCGATCTCCGGGTCGATGCCCTGCTCGTACATGCCGTGCCCGGCCTCGTGCAGCGCCGCGAACAGCCCGGCGGGCAGGTAGCCGGGACGGTAGCGCGAGGTGATGCGGACATCGTCGCGGGTGAAGGAGATCTCGAACGGGTGCACCGTCTCGTCCAGCCGGCCATGGGCATAGTCGAAGCCGACCCGCTCGGTCAGCGTCCGGGCGAAGGCCTTCTGCCGGTCCACCGGATAGTCGCGGTCCAGGAAGTCGCGCCGCGCCGGCGGCCGGTCCAGCACCCGCTGCATCAGCGGCACCAGCCGGCCCCGCAGCGTCGCGAAGAGCGGCCGCAGCCGGGCCAGGGCCATGCCCGGCTCGTATTGCGCCACCAGCGCGTCATAGGGGTGTTCGGACCAGCCCAGGGCGTCGGCGATCCGGCGCTGCAGGGCGAAGCTGCGCTCCAGATACGGCCGGAAGGCAGGGAAATCGGATCTGGCCCGCGCCGCGACCCAGGCGGCCTGCGCCTCGGTCTTCAGCAGCGCCGCCTCGTGCAGCAGCGGCTCGGGGATGCGGTC
>NZ_JANX01000065.1 GCF_000767795.1 Inquilinus limosus MP06
AGCGTGTCGATCCCCGCCTCGTCCAGGCCGCGATCGGCCAGCACCGTGAGACCGGAGGCCGCGCGAACCGGGCCGGGCCGTGCCGCCATCACCTCGACCGCATAAACCGGCGGTGCCCCGGCCTTGCAGTGCAGGGCCGAGGCGGCGGCGAAGGCCTCGAGCGGCCCGACGACGTCGAGCAGCTCGACGCCGGGAAAGGCCAGCACGGCGATGCGGCGCGGGAAGGATGGGTCGGACATGCCGGAAGTGTCTCCGGATCACGCGATGGCAGCAATGACAGGATACCGTCGGATTCTGCCAACTGCCGCGTCAGCCCGCCCGGCGCAGCCCCTGACCGGCTGCCAGGGCGAGGGCCAGCAGGGCTGCGGCCGGCGCCACCCAGGCCTCCGGCGCCGACATCGCCCACAGCGTCGCCCCGGTCGCCACGCACCACAGCACCGGCAGGAGCATCAGCACCCAGCGCCCCGGCCGGCCAGGGCCAGCAGCAGGCCGAGCGTGCCGATCGCGGTCGGGTCGGGCGCGACGCCGAAGATCTCGGCCTGGCGCCAGGAGCGGCCGAGCAGCAGGCCGATCGCCGGCTGGGCCAGCAGCGCGAACAGGAAGATCCCGATCCCCGCCCGCCCGGCGATGTCGAGCCGCGGCGGCACGGACAGCCGGCCGCCGACCGCCCCGGCCCAGACCAGCAGCGCCGCCTGCGCCAGGAAGGCCGTCGCGGCCCAGGGCGCGGCCCAGTTGATGGTGGCGTAGCGGTCGAGATGGAAGGCGATCGCCACCCAGGCCCAGCAGGCGGCCAGGATGGCGGCGACGGCAGGCCCGGCGACCGGCCCGCCGCGCCGCAACAGGACCAGCATCAGCAGGCCGAGCAGGACGGCCGCCGCCTGCGCCGGCCAGATCGCCGCGTTGTACAGGCCGAACAGCCGGTGATAAGTGCGGGGCGAGAACAGCAGGAAGTCGGAGAGGCGGTAGCTCCACCACTCCGACATCACAGCGCCTCGACATCGGCGGCCATGCGCCGGCGCAGCGCCGCATCCGGCATCGGGCCGCGGGCGACGCCGAGATTCTCGCGCACATGGTCGGCGCGGGTGGTGGCCGGGATGGCGCAGGTGACGGCCGGGTGCGAGACGATGAACTTCAGCAGGATCTGGGCCCAGCTGCCGCAGCCGATCTCGCCGGCCCAGCCGGGCAGCGCCTCGCCGCCGACATCGTCGATCAGCCCGCCCTGCCGGAACGGCCGGTTGACGATGACGGCGATGCCGCGGTCCTGCGCCAGCGGCAGGATGCGCTCCTCCACCTCGCGGTCGAGGATGTTGTAGGTGATCTGGACGAAGTCGATCGGCCGGCTGCGCATCACCTGCTCGATCTCGCCGTGCCGCCGCCCCTCCGAGGTGGTGATGCCGACGTAGCGCAGCCGGCCCTCCGCCTTCATGGCGAAGAGCGTGTCGAGATGCGTCTCCCAGGCCAGCAGGTTGTGGACCTGCAGCAGGTCGAACCGCGGCACGCCCCAGAGCCGGCGTGACTCCTCGACCTGAGCCGGCCCGTCGCCGGCGGTCCAGACCTTGTCGGCCGCGAACAGCCCGGCGGGCCGCCCCAGCTTGGCGAGGCCGGAACCGATCACCGCTTGGGACGAGCCGTACATCGGCGACGAATCGATCATCCTTCCGCCCTCGGCGAAGAAGGCGCGCATCACCTCGGCGCAGTCGTCGCGCGCCTGCGGATCGTCGCCGACATTGAAGGTGATCCAGCTGCCGAGCCCGACCACGGGCATCGCCTCGCCGGTCGAGGGGATCGGCCGGGTGAGCGGGGCCGCCTGCGCCGCCGCATCCGGCAGCAGTGGGGCCGCGCCGGCGGCGGCCATGGCCCCCAGCAGGGTGCGGCGGGAGAGGATCGGGGAACGCGGCATCGCTGCCTCCGTCTGCGCTGTCGCCCCCATGAAGATGGGATCGGAGGGCGGCCGCGCCACTATCCCCTTCCCGATGCGACGCGGTTGGGACAGCATTCCCGTCCACGCCGGAAGTCGGCGGAGCACGGACAGGGGGGATGGGATGCGGAATCGACGAAACAGCCGAGGGCCGATCGGCGGGGCACTGGCGACAGGCCTGCTCGCCACGCTGCTGGCGGCACAGCCGGCCATGGCCGAGGATGCGCCGGCCCCGGTGCTGAACGCCGGCGAGAAGGTGCTGCGCTTCGACTGGCCGGCGGTGCAGGTCGGCACCGGCGAATACAAGGAGGGGCCGACCGGCGTCACCGTGTTCCATTTCGACCGGCGGTCGCTGGCTGCCGTGGATGTCCGCGGCGGCGGGCCCGGTACGGTCAACACCGACTACCTCCGCCTGGGCTACGACGCGCCGGAGCTGGACGCCGTGGTGTTCTCCGGCGGCTCCTGGTACGGGCTCGAGGCCACCACCGCCGTCGCCTCGGCGCTGAAGGAGGACGGCGTGCGCGGCGGCCACTGGGACAACATCGCCCTGTCGGTCGGCGCCATCATCTACGACCTCGGCGGCCGCCGGCTGAACGAGATCGTGCCCGACAAGCGGCTGGCCCAGGCCGCCTTCCGTGCCGCCAAGCCGGGCGTGTTCCCGCTGGGCGCGCAGGGCGCCGGCCGGCTGGCGGTCACCGGGTCGCTGTTCGGCTGCAACGCCTATTCCGGCCAGGGCGGCGCCTTCCGCCAGATCGGCCCGGTCAAGGTCGCCGCCTTCGTCGTGGTCAACGCGCTGGGGGTGGTGACCAGGCGGGACGGCAAGGTCGCCGCCTGCTACGGCGACGAGGGCTGGCCGAAAGACCTGACCGCCGCGGCGCTGCTGGCAGGCTATCCCGCCAGCCGCAAGCCGGGCTGGACCGGCGCGCCGGACCCGGACGCCCCCGCCCGCAACACCACGGTCAGCCTGATCGTCACCAACCAGAAGCTGAAGCCGGCGGAGCTGCAGCGCCTGGCGATCCAGGTGCACAGCTCGATGGGCCGGGCGCTGCAGCCCTTCGCCACCGAGTTCGACGGCGACGTGCTGTACGCCGTCTCGACCGGCGAGCTGGAGGACGAGGCGGCGATGCTGCCGACGGTGGATCTCGGCGTGATCGGCGGCGAGGCGATGTGGGACGCGATCCTGGCCTCCGTGCCGGACCAGCCGAAGCCGGCGACGCCGGCCGGCAAGCCGGTGCTGTCGGCCGACCAGGCCAAGGTCCTGACCGGGGACTACGTCTTCAGCCCCTTCGTCACGGTCCGGGTCACGGCCGAGGGCGACACCCTGTTCGCCCAGGCCACCGGCGCCCGCGCCGCCTTCGCCATCGGCAAGGAGCAGCGGACCGAGCTGACGCCGGTCTCGGCCACCGACTTCATGGTGCCGGGGCGCTATCCGCTGACGCTGCGGTTCGAGGATTCCGGCCGGCTGGTGCTGAACCCCGGCCACTGGGAGCAGACCGGGACACGGCAGGGCGATTGAGGGTCGGCTCTACTCGTCCCGCCACTCGCTGAACGTCGCGGCCTGGCCGCGCAGCGTGCCGGCCTCGTCGATCAGCTGCCAGACAGTGGCGCGCTCGATCCAGAAGCGGCGGCCGGACTTGGCGATGCGCAGGCCGCGGTAATCGCCGATGAAGCCGTCGCGGGCGACGGCGTCCAGCAGGCGTTGCCGCTCGGCCCGGTCCGGCGCCTCGGCCGAGAGGCGGGAGGGCAGCGTGACGAACTCGTCCCAGCCGTATTCGAAGCGGTCCTGGGCCGCCTTGTTGGCGTAGACGAAACGGGGATCGGCGTCGGTGTTGTGCGCCAGCACGCAGAACGGCGCCGAATCGTACAGCCACCGCGCCTGCCCGGCTGCGTCGCCGCCCGCCTTCGCCGGCAGCAGCGGCACGCCGACCAGCCGGGCGTGGCTGCCGGCCAGGAGGCGCAGGAAATCGGGATCGTGGGCTAAGGTCATGAGAACGGACTCCGAGCGCGCCGCGACGGCTGCGTGCCCGGTGTACGTCGGACATAAGGCGGGACCAGACAAGCCGGCTGCGGCACGGTGTCCGGGCATGGCTGGGCTGCTGCACCGGCGAGCCATAGCGGATGCCGTTTCCGGTCAGGATAGGATCCTGGTCCGTTTTACCGGAGGAACCGCCCCATGACGCTGCCGCCGATCCTGTCCCGCGCCGCCGCCTTCGCCGTCACCGGCCTGCTGCTGCTCGTCCAGCCCATCGCCGCGGCCGAGCTGCAGGTCGTCAGCTCCGGCGGCTTCGCCCCCGCCTACAAGGCCCTGGCGCCGGAGTTCGAACGCGCCAGCGGTGACACGCTCAAGATCAACTGGGGCCCGTCGATGGGCGACACGCCGAACGCCGTGCCCGCCCGGCTGGCCCGCGGCGAGAAGCTGGATGTCGTGATCATGGTTGGCTATGCCCTCGACGATCTGATCAAGCAGGGCAAGGTGCTGCCTGACAGCAAGGTCGTGCTGGCCCGCTCCAGCATCGGCGTCGCGGTCAAGGCTGGCGCGCCGAAGCCGGACATCAGCTCGGCCGAGGCGGTGAAGCAGGCGCTTCTGGCCGCCAGGTCGGTCGCCTATTCCGACAGCGCCAGCGGCGTCTATATCTCGACCCGGATGTTCCAGCGCCTGGGCATCGCCAAACAGATGGAGGGCAAGGCCCGCAAGATCCCGGCCACGCCGGTTGGCGAGATCGTGGCCAAGGGCGAAGCCGAGCTGGGTTTCCAGCAGATCGCCGAGCTGAAGGCGGTCGAGGGCATCGACCTGGTCGGACCGCTGCCGCCCGAGCTGCAGCAGGTGACGCTGTACTCAGCCGGCATCGTCGCCGGCTCGCACGACCCGGCCGCGGCGAGGAAGCTGCTGGAGTTCTTGGCCTCCCCCGCCGCTGCCCCTGCCATCGCCGCGACAGGGCTGGAGCCGACCGCGACGGCCAAGTAGGATTTACGCCTCTCAAGTCACTGTCATTGCGAGCGCAGCGAAGCAATCCAGGGGTCGGTGCGAACCGGCCCCTGGATTGCTTCGTCGGCTTCGCCTCCTCGCAATGACAGCGAGGGGGATGGGCGGGGTCGCTCTCCCGGCGACGTTTGCGGTTCTTTTCGCGACATCGAATGTTGATATAAAGATATCTTTATGTCATTACATACGGCCCCGATCCGGAACCACCGGCCGCTCGCCATGACCACGCCCTCCCTCGACATCCCCCTGGAGCCGGTCGACGGCACTGAGGTCCTGGCCGCGCTGACCGCGGCGGCGCGCGAGCGCGTGCTGATCCTGGACGGCGCCATGGGCACCCAGATCCAGGGGCTGGGCTTCGGCGAGGAGCATTTCCGCGGCCAGCACTTCGCTGGCTGCGATTGCCACCTGCAGGGCAACAACGACCTGCTGATCCTGACCCAGCCGGATGCGATCGAGGCGATCCATTTCGGCTATGCGATCGCCGGCGCCGACATCCTCGAGACCAACACCTTCTCCTCCACCTCGATCGCCCAGGCCGATTACGGCATGGAGAAGGTGGTCTATGACCTGAACCGCGAGGGCGCGCGGCTGGCCCGCCGGGCCGCGGCCAAGGCCCGGGCAATGGACGGTCGCCGCCGTTTCGTCGCCGGCGCGCTGGGGCCGACCAACCGCACCGCCTCGATCTCGCCCGACGTCAACAATCCCGGCTACCGCGCCGTCACCTTCGACCAGCTGCGCGACGCCTATGCCGAGCAGGTGCGCGGGCTGATCGACGGCGGCGCCGAGATCATCCTGATCGAGACCATCTTCGACACGCTGAACGCCAAGGCGGCGATCTTCGGCACCGAGCTGGTCTTCGCCGAGAAGGGCGTGCGCTGCCGGTGATGATCTCCGGCACCATCACCGACCTGTCCGGCCGCACCCTGTCGGGCCAGACGCCGACCGCCTTCTGGCATTCGGTGCGGCACGCCCGGCCCTTCACCATCGGCCTGAACTGCGCGCTGGGCGCCAACGCCATGCGGGCGCATCTGGCCGAGATTGCCGAGGCCGCCGACACCTTCGTCTGCGCCTATCCGAACGCCGGGCTGCCGAACGAGTTCGGCCGGTATGACGAGACGCCGGAGGCGATGGCCGCGCAGATCCGCGGCTTTGCCGAGGAAGGGCTGGTCAACATCGTCGGCGGCTGCTGCGGGTCGACCCCCGACCACATCCGCGCCATCGCCGAGGCCGTCGAAGGCCTGCCGCCGCGCCAGGTGCCGACCATGGAGCCGCTGATGCGGCTGTCGGGGCTGGAGCCGTTCACGCTGACCGGCGACATCCCCTTCGTGAATGTCGGCGAGCGCACCAACGTCACCGGCTCGGCCCGCTTCCGCAAGCTCATCACCGCCGGCGATTATGCCGCGGCGCTGGAGGTGGCGCGCGACCAGGTGGCCAACGGCGCCCAGATCATCGACATCAACATGGATGAAGGCCTGATCGATTCCGAGAAGGCCATGGTCGAGTTCCTGAACCTGATCGCGGCCGAACCCGACATCGCCCGCGTGCCGGTGATGATCGACAGCTCGAAATTCTCGGTGATCGAGGCCGGGCTGAAATGCGTCCAGGGCAAGCCCCTGGTCAACTCGATCTCGATGAAGGAGGGCGAGGAAGCCTTCCTGCATCACGCCCGGCTGGTGCGGTCCTACGGCGCCGCCGTGGTGGTGATGGCCTTCGACGAAGCCGGCCAGGCCGACACGCTGGAGCGCAAGGTCGAGATCTGCGCCCGGGCCTACAAGCTGCTGACCGAACAGGCCGGCTTCCCGCCCGAGGACATCGTCTTCGACCCCAACATCTTCGCGATCGCGACCGGCATCGAGGAGCACAACGGCTACGGCGTCGCCTTCATCGAGGCGACCCGGCAGATCCGCCGGACCCTGCCGCACGCCCATATCTCCGGCGGCGTCTCCAACCTGTCCTTCTCGTTCCGCGGCAACGAGCCGGTGCGCGAGGCGATGCACGCGGTGTTCCTGTACCACGCCATCCAGGCCGGCATGGACATGGGCATCGTCAATGCCGGGCAGCTGGCGGTTTATGAATCGATCGAGCCGGAGCTGCGCGAGGCCTGCGAGGATGTGGTCCTCAACCGCCGCGACGACGCCACCGAGCGCCTGCTGGCGCTGGCCGAGCGCTTCAAGGGCGGCGGCCGCGAGGCCAAGGAGAAGGACCTGTCCTGGCGCCAGCAGCCGGTGGCCAAGCGGCTGGAGCATGCGCTGGTCAACGGCATCACCGAGTTCATCGACGCCGATGTCGAGGAGGCGCGGCAGCAGGCCGAGCGGCCGCTGCACGTGATCGAAGGCCCGCTGATGGCCGGCATGAACGTGGTCGGCGACCTGTTCGGTTCCGGCAAGATGTTCCTGCCCCAGGTGGTGAAGTCGGCCCGCGTGATGAAGCAGGCCGTGGCCCATCTGCTGCCGTATATGGAGGCCGAGAAGGCAGCCAATGGCGGCGGCGAACGGCAGAGCGCCGGCAAGATCCTGATGGCGACCGTCAAGGGCGACGTGCACGACATCGGCAAGAACATCGTCGGCGTGGTGCTGGCCTGCAACAACTACGAGATCATCGATCTCGGCGTCATGGTGCCGGCGACGAAGATCCTGGAGACGGCGAAGGCCGAGAAGGTCGACATCATCGGCCTGTCCGGCCTGATCACCCCGTCGCTGGACGAGATGGTGCATGTGGCGGCGGAGATGGAGCGCGAGGGCTTCGACATCCCGCTCCTGATCGGCGGCGCCACCACCAGCCGGGTGCACACCGCGGTGAAGATCCACCCGCGCTACGCCCGAGGCCAGACCGTCTATGTCAACGACGCCAGCCGCGCCGTCGGCGTGGTCTCGAGCCTGCTGTCGCCCGAGGCGAAGCAGGGCTATGTCGAGGGCGTGCGCGACGAGTACCGCAAGGTCGCCGAGGGCCATGCGAGGGCAGAGGCGGAGAAGCAGCGCCTGCCGCTGGCCGCCGCCCGTGCCACGCCGTTTGCCATCGACTGGGCCGGCTACCAGCCGCCGAAGCCGTCCTTCCTGGGCACCCGCGTGTTCGAGGACTGGGACCTGGCGGAGCTGGCGCGCTACATCGACTGGACGCCGTTCTTCCAGACCTGGGAGCTGAAGGGCCGCTATCCCGCGATTCTGGAGGACGAGAAGCAGGGCGAGGCCGCGCGGCAGCTGTTCCAGGACGCCCAGGCGATGCTGGCCCGCATCGTCGCGGAGAAGTGGTTCCGGCTGAAGGCGGTGATCGGCTTCTGGCCGGCCGGCGCGGTCGGCGACGACATCCGCCTGTTCATCGGTGAGGACCGGCGGCAGGAGCTGGCGACCTTCTTCACCCTGCGGCAGCAGCTGTCCAAGCGCGACGGCCGGCCGCGGGTGGCGCTGTCCGATTTCGTCGCGCCCGCCGACAGCGGCAAGGCGGACTATATCGGCGGCTTCGTCGTCACCGCCGGGATCGAGGAGGAGGCGATCGCCAACCGCTTCGTCCGGGCCAATGACGACTATTCATCGATCCTGGTGAAGGCGCTGGCCGACCGCATCGCCGAGGCCTTCGCCGAGGCCATGCACCAGCGCGTGCGCCGGGAGTTCTGGGGCTATGCCCCCGACGAGGCGTTCACGCCGGAGGAGCTGATCGGCGAGCCCTATCGCGGCATCCGCCCGGCGCCCGGCTACCCGGCCCAGCCGGACCACACCGAGAAGGTGACGCTGTTCCGGCTGCTCGACGCCGAGAAGCGGATCGGCGTGCGCCTGACCGAGAGCTATGCCATGTGGCCGGGATCCTCGGTCTCCGGTCTCTATTTGGCGCATCCGGACTCCTATTACTTCGGCGTCGCCAAGGTGGAGCGCGACCAGGTCGAGGACTACGCCCGCCGCAAGGGCATGCCGATCGCCGAGGTCGAGCGCTGGCTCGGGCCGATCCTGAACTACACCCCCGCCCCGCTGGTCGAGGCGGCGGAGTAAGACGGCGCGATATACCCCATTTATCCTCCCCCTCCCCTTGCGGGAGGGGGTTAGGGGGAGGGGTTCGTGCCGTCAGGACCGATATCGGAACGGCACAATCCGGCCAGGATCCCGGATCCCCCGCGCCGGCCCTCTTCGATCGACAGCCCCCTCCCCCTACCCCCTCCCGCGAGGGGAGGGGGAGGATGAAGGGCTGATTTGCTCTCGATCAGCGCCCTCCTGATACTCCGCCAGCCGCTGCAGCAGGGCGCCGGCGGCGATCAGCTGCGCCCGCTCCTCCGGCGACAGGCAGGCCGCCACGGCCTCGGCCATCCAGGCCTCGCGCCGGCTGCGGTTCTCCAGCACCGCCTGCGCGCCGGCATCGGTGAGCACCACATGCAGCCGCCGCCGGTCGCCGGCATCGGCCTCGCGCCGCACCAGCCCGTCCGTCTCCAGCCCGCGCAGCAGCGCCGCGACATTGGACGAGCGCAGCCCCTCGACCGCGGCGAGCTCGGTCGGGCTGGCCGTGCCGCCCAGCCGCAGCAGAGCGGCCAGCAGCATCAGCTGCGACAGCGGGATGTCGCCGCCGTCGGATTCGCGCCGCAGCCGGCGCAGCAGCGCCATCAGCTGCAGCCGGAAGGCGCCGATCTGCTCGCGCTCGATCTGGGTCATCTGGTCCGGGTCGATCATTTTGCTATTCTGTTATAGCTAAAACGCCATAGCCATTCGCGGCGGCCAGGTCCAGGATCATGCCATGGACGGCGGGCGCCGCGCGCTCCCGCCGCGAAAGCGAGGTCACTTCGTGTCTCTGCCCGACGGCCTGCCCCTGCCCCGCCGCAGATGGGCCTTCGCCACCGTGGTGCTCGGCATCATGCTCGCCGTGCTCGACGGTTCGGTCGCCAATGTGGCGCTGCCGACGATCGCGGCCGAGTTCCAGGCCAGCCCGTCGATGTCGATCTGGATCGTCAACGCCTACCAGCTGGCGGTGGTGGTCTCGCTGCTGCCGCTGGCCACGCTGGGCGAGATCGTCGGCTACCGCCGGATCTATCTCGGCGGCCTGGCTCTGTTCACCGTCGCCTCGCTGGCCTGCGCCCTGTCGGACTCGCTGCTGGCGCTGACCCTGTCCCGCGTCGCCCAGGGGTTCGGCGCCGCCGGGATCATGAGCGTCAACACCGCGCTGATCCGCTACATCTTCCCGCGTGCCCGGCTGGGCCATGTGCTGGGCGTCAACGCCATGATCGCGGCCAGCGCCTCGACCGTCGGCCCCAGCTTCGCCGGCGCCCTGCTGTCGCTCGCCTCCTGGCCCTGGCTGTTCGCCATCAACCTGCCGCTGGGCGTCGCCGCCCTGGTCATCGGCCGCCGCAACCTGCCGGAGAGCGACCTGGCCGACCGCCGCTTCGACCTGCTGAGCGCGCTCCTGTCCGCCGCCACCTTCGGCCTGCTGATCACCGGCATCGACAGCATCGGCCACGGGCTGGACTGGGGGCTGGTCGCGCTGCAGCTCGGCACCGCGGCCGTCGCCGCGGTCTGGCTGGTGCGGCGGCAGCTGGGCCAGGCGACGCCGCTGGTGCCGCTGGACCTGCTGCGCATTCCGGTGGTCGGGCTGTCGGTCGCGACCTCGATCAGCTCCTTCATGGCCCAGATGGCGGCCTTCGTGGCGCTGCCCTTCCTGCTGCAGACCGGCTACGGCTTCTCCCCGGCCCAGGTCGGCCTGCTGATGATCCCCTGGCCGCTGGCGGTGGCGGTCACCGCGCCCTTCGCCGGCCGCCTGGCCGACCGCCACCCTCCCGGCCTCCTGGGCGGCATCGGCCTCGCCCTCCTGGCCATCGGCCTGGTGCTGATGGCGACACTGCCGGCCGATCCCGCCCCCGTCGGCATCGTCTGGCGGATGGCGCTGTGCGGCATCGGCTTCGGCCTGTTCCAGTCGCCCAACAACCGGGTGATGATCGGGTCGGCCCCGCGCAGCCGCAGCGGCGCCGCCAGCGGCATGCTGGGCACCGCCCGCCTGCTGGGCCAGGCCACCGGCGCGGCGCTGGTGGCGCTGCTGTTCGCCCATTTCCCCGACCACGGTGCCAAGGCGGCGCTGCTGACCGCGGCCGGGCTGGCAACCGCTGCCACGGTGATCAGCTGCCTGCGCCTGGCGACCCCGGCCTATGCCGCCGACGATCCGGCACCGGAGCCGCGGGACGCCGCATCAACACGATGAGCGATTGACATCAGCATCACTCAATTCCAGATGTGTGATGATTGGTGCTTGATGCAGCGGAGAGGCGGATGCGCACGACTCTGGCCATTGACGACGATGTCCTGGCTGCCGCGAAGGGGCTTGCGGCGCAGCAGCGGAAGACGGTGGGCGAGGTGATCTCCGACCTTGCGCGTAAGTCGCTGAGCGCTCGCTCATCCAGCGGAAAGCTGCGCAATGGCGTTCCGCTGTTGCGGGCTGCCGGTCATCAGGCGCCGGTGACATCGGATCTGATAAAGCAGCTGCAGGACGACCTGCCGGAATGACCTTCCTGTTCGACGTCAATGTGTTGATCGCGCTGATTGATCCCGGCCACGTCCAGCACGACGCCGCGCATGACTGGTTTGTCGCCCGGGGGCGGCATGCCTGGGCGACCTGCCCACTGACCGAAAACGGCGTGCTGCGGATTGTCGGTCACCCACGCTACCCGAACTCTCCGGGGTCACCCGCCGCCGTCATGCCGATCCTGGCGGGCCTGTGCGCGTTGCCGGGCCACACCTTCTGGCCGGACGATATCAGCTTGATGGATCCGGCCAGGATCGATGCCGGACGGCTGCTGAGCTCCGGACAGCTCACCGACACCTACCTCCTGGCTCTCGCCCATGCCCATCGAGGGCAGCTCGCCACCTTCGATCGCCGCTTGGTAACCGACGCCGTCCGCGGCGGGAACCAAGCTATTCATCTGATCTCTTGATCGCACTCGCGCACATAAGTTTCTATATTTCCAATCTTCATAGAGACAGGAATCGATGGAAATTCTCGCCATATCGGTCGCTGCGGCGATAGCGTCTGCCGCCTGGCTTTATCAGCGTTCGTGGGAACGCCAGGAACAGAGAATTCAGCGATATCAGGAAATTCTCGACAGGCTCCCCGCATTTGTAGTGGGAAGAGAGGATGCACAACGAAAGGACGAGACAATACAAGAACTTCGAAGACTCTGGCTTTCAGCTCCGGATCACGTGGTCCACGCGGCAGAAAATTTCCTCGACTCGCTGGAGGGCATAGGCAGTGACGATAAAGCAGTCGCCCTGGGAAAATGTGTTGTCGCGATGCGCCGAGATGCAACTATGGCCTCGGCCCTATTGCCACGTTTTTGGAAAACTCGGCTGGTGACATCGGACTTCCGCCTTCGACACGCGAGGTGAGCCCGAATTTAGATCGCCCATAGGTTAGCAAATTGACCCCGAGTGGCCTGTCCCGAGGTAGTCCTCTCGAATCCGCAATGCAGGCAGCAGTCCCGCCGCGCTTGCGCCGCAGGCGGGAATGGCGTTCTTTCTGGACTAGACGTTTCCGGCGGGCGTCATGGTTCTTTCCTGATCACCATGGCCGCCCAGTCCGACCGAAAGTGACCCGAGCAGCGGACCCGATCAATGCCAGCCTATCGTTCCCGCACCACCACCCACGGCCGCAACATGGCCGGAGCCCGCGGGCTCTGGCGCGCGACCGGCATGACGGATGCGGATTTCGGCAAGCCGATCATCGCCGTCGTCAACTCCTTCACCCAGTTCGTGCCCGGCCATGTCCACCTCAAGGATCTCGGCCAACTGGTGGCGCGGGAGATCGAGGCCGCGGGCGGCGTCGCCAAGGAGTTCAACACCATCGCCGTCGACGACGGCATCGCCATGGGCCATGATGGCATGCTGTACAGCCTGCCGTCGCGCGAGATCATCGCCGACAGCGTCGAGTACATGGTCAACGCGCATTGCGCCGACGGCATGGTCTGCATCTCGAACTGCGACAAGATCACACCCGGCATGCTGATGGCCGCGATGCGGCTGAACATCCCTGTGGTGTTCGTGTCCGGCGGGCCGATGGAGGCCGGCAAGGTCAAGGTCGGCGGCGAGACCAAGGCGCTGGACCTGATCGACGCCATGGTCGCCGCGGCCGACAGCCGCAACAGCGACGACGAGGTGAAGGTGATCGAGCGGTCGGCCTGCCCGACCTGCGGTTCCTGCTCCGGCATGTTCACCGCCAATTCGATGAACTGCCTGACCGAGGCACTGGGCCTGGCATTGCCGGGCAACGGCTCGACCCTGGCCACCCATGCCGACCGCAAGCGCCTGTTCGTCGAGGCCGGGCACCTGATCGTCGACCTGGTGAAGCGCCACTACGAGCAGGACGACGAGACGGTGCTGCCGCGCAGCATCGCCAGCTTCGCCGCCTTCGAGAACGCCATGACCCTCGACATCGCCATGGGCGGGTCGACCAACACCGTGCTGCACCTGCTGGCGGCGGCGCAGGAGGGCGGGGTCGACTTCACCATGGCCGACATCGACCGGCTGTCGCGCCGCGTGCCGGTGCTGTGCAAGGTCGCGCCGGCGGTGCCGAACGTGCATATGGAGGACGTCCACCGCGCCGGCGGCATCATGGCCATCCTGGGCGAGCTGGACCGCGCCGGCCTCTTGAACCGCGACACCCGCACCGTCCATGCCGAGAGCCTGACGGCGGCGCTGGACCAGTGGGACATCAAGCGCACCGACAGCGAATCCGTGCATCGCTTCTACAGTGCGGCGCCGGGTGGCATCCCGACCCAGGTCGCGTTCAGCCAGGACGCCCGCTACCCCAGCGTCGACGCCGACCGCAAGCGCGGCACCATCCGCGACCTGGAGCACGCCTTCAGCCCGGATGGCGGCTTGGCCGTGCTGTACGGCAACATCGCCGAGGATGGCTGCGTGGTGAAGACCGCGGGCGTCGACGCCAGCATCCTTACCTTCTCCGGCCCGGCCCGGATCTTCGAGAGCCAGGACGCGGCGGTCGAGGGCATCCTGGGCGACCGGATCAAGCCCGGCGACGTGGTGCTGATCCGCTACGAGGGCCCGAAGGGCGGCCCCGGCATGCAGGAGATGCTGTACCCGACCAGCTATCTGAAGTCGAAGAGCCTGGGCAAGGTCTGTGCGCTCGTCACCGACGGCCGGTTCTCCGGCGGCTCCTCCGGCCTGTCGATCGGCCATGTCTCGCCCGAGGCGGCGGAGGGCGGCGCCATCGCCCTGGTGCAGGAGGGCGACACCATCGAGATCGACATCCCGCACCGCAAGATCCACCTCGCCGTGTCGGATGAGGAGCTGGCGCATCGCCGGGCGGCGATGAACGCCCGCGCCGATGGCGGCTGGCAGCCCTCTGCGCCGCGCGCCCGCAAGGTGTCGCAGGCGCTGCAGGCCTATGCGGCGCTGACCACCAGCGCCGCCCGCGGCGCGGTGCGCGACGTCAGCCAGCTGAAGCCGCGCAAGGCCTGAGGCGGCATGTGGGCGGAAGGTTTTCCCGCCCGCGGCCTTTACGTCGCGGCCGATCCGTCCTACATCCCCGGTTTCGCGTTTACGGGCCGCGCTGCGGCCCGTAATTTTGTGACCGACTGGAATTCGAGAGGAGCGCACCGATGCGCGCCGAGACCGAAGCCAAGGCCCAAGAGATCAAGCAGTCGCTCGCGCTGCTGAGGAGGTCTCTTTGACTGGGACAACGCTTTAAGACGACTGGACGAGCTGAACGCCCTCGCCGAGGACCCGAAGCTCTGGGACAGCCCGGAGAAGGCGCAGACCCTGCTGCGCGAGCGCACCCATCTGGATGACGCCATCGGCGGCTACAAGGCGCTGGCGGCCGAGTTCGACGACGCCGTCGGCATGATCGAGCTGGCAGAGGCCGAGGGCGACGCCGAGGTGCTGGCCGACGCCGAGGCGCAGCTGCGCCAGCTGGGCGAGAAGGTGGCGAAGAAGCAGTTGGAGAGCCTGCTGGCCGGCGAGGCCGACGGCAACGACTGCTATCTCGAGGTCAATGCCGGCGCCGGCGGCACCGAGGCCCAGGACTGGGGCCAGATGCTGCTGCGCATGTATGTGCGCTGGGCCGAGCAGCACGGCTTCAAGGTCGAGTGGCTGGAAGAGAGCCCGGGCGAAGAGGCCGGGATCAAGTCGGCCACGGTGCTGATCAAGGGCCACAATGCCTATGGCTGGCTGAAGACCGAATCGGGCGTGCACCGCCTGGTGCGGATCAGCCCGTTCGACAGCGCGGCGCGGCGGCACACCAGCTTCTCCTCGGTCGCGGTGTCGCCGGTGATCGACGATTCGATCGAGATCACGATCCTGGACAAGGATTTGAAGGTCGACACCTACCGGGCCTCCGGCGCCGGCGGCCAGCATGTCAACAAGACGGATTCGGCGATCCGCATCACCCATATCCCGACCGGCGTCGTCGTCGCCTGCCAGAACGACCGGTCGCAGCATCGCAACCGGGCCATGGCGATGGACATGCTGCGCGCCCGCCTCTACGAGCGCGAGCTGAAGATCCGCGAGGCCCAGGCCGACGCACTGAACGCCGAGAAGACCGACATCGGCTGGGGCCATCAGATCCGCAGCTACGTTCTGCAGCCCTACCAGATGGTGAAGGACCTGCGCACAGGGGTGGAGACCAGCGCCTCCTCCGCCGTGCTGGACGGCGACATCGACCAGTTCCTGGAAGCCTCGCTCGCGGCGAAGCTGAAGGGCCAGGGCGAGGATCTGCAGACGGCGTGAGCCGCCGTCCTTTGCGTATGTCGGACGAGGCCTCTCCGAGACGTCGGATAGGCCTTGTTGCCGTCAGCTGTCCAGAACCTTCGCCACAGCGGCAGGCATGGCCTCGATCACGTGCAGATAGGCCCAGGACGCCCGGTCGGGCTTCCGCCGGCCCGCCTCCCAGTGCCGCAATGTCGGCAGCGGGATCCTGTAGCGCCGCGAGAAGGCCGGCTGGGATAGGCCGGTTTTCTGCCGCACCATCCTGACCCGGCGTGCCTCGACCGCCCGGGCGAGCTCCTCGTCCGTCATCGGCGGGTTGTCGGGATCGGAGGCGGCGTTCGCCTCGATCTCCTCGTCGGTCATGGCGTCAAGCCGAGCTTCCTGTTCCGGCGTCAGCTTGGGAGGATTGTTCGGATCGAGCTTAAACTTAACGATGGCCATAAGAGCGCTCCTCGCTCCTGTTCGACCGCCGAGCGGAGATGATCCGGCAGACGGTCCCGCGCATGGTGTAGACGGCGGTGTACAGCTTGCCGTCGATCATCCCGGTCGCCTTCCCTCGCTCCTCGCCGTCGATGCTGCGGGTCGTGTCTGTGATCAGCCGGGCATCGTCCAGGAACACGCGGGTCGCATAGTCGAATGACACCTTATGCCTGGCCAAGTTGCTGGCGGCTTTGACTCCATCCCACTCGAATGCCGTCGGCCGCGACATGCCGGACAGTAATCCATTGGATCACTGTCAGCAAGGTCCGCAGCTCTGCGATACGCCGTTCGCTTCGACCGACGGGTGGCGTCGCCCGGCCTGCCATGGCACAAGACGGGACCAGACCAACAGGCCAGATCCGATGACCGAGACCATTCCGATCCTCGACGGCATCGCCGCGATCCGCGACCGCTACGATGCCTTCATCGTCGACCTGTGGGGCGTGGTGCATGACGGGGTCACGCCCTATCCCGGCGTGGTCGACTGCCTGCAGCGGCTGCGCGGCGAGGGCAAGCAGGTGTGCCTGTTGTCGAACGCGCCGCGGCGGGTCGGGTCGGTGACGCAGCGCCTGGCCCAGATCGGCGTGCCGGAGGATTGCTGGGACGCCATCCTGTCCTCGGGCGAGGCGGCGCATCTGGCGCTGGCGGCGCGCGACGATGACTTCCACCAGGCGCTGGGCGAACGCTTCCTGCATCTCGGCCCCGAGCGCGACGCCGATGTCTACGAGGCGGTCGACGACGTCGTCCGGGTCGACGGCCTGGACGACGCCGAGTTCGTGCTGAACACCGGCATCGACGATCCTGACGAGCGGGTCGAGGACCATGCCCCGCTGCTGGAAGCTGCCGCGGCCCGCAAGCTGCCGATGATCTGCGCCAACCCGGACATCGTCGTCATCGTCGGCGGCAAGATGCAGATCTGCGCCGGTGCCCTGGCCCAGCATTACGAGACGCTGGGCGGCGAGGTGTTCTACCACGGCAAGCCGCACCCGCCGGTCTATCGCCGCTGCTTCGATCTGCTGGGCCGGCCAGACCCCGCGCGGGTGCTGGCGGTCGGCGACAGCTTCCACACCGACATGGCCGGCGCCACCGCGGCGGGCATCGACGGGCTGTTCGTGATCGGCGGCATCCATGGGGCCGAGCTGCGCGACGCGGCCACTGGCCGGCCGGACGCGCACAAGCTGGCCGCCGCGGCCGAACGGCACGGGCTGCGGCCGGTGGCGGCCGTGGAACGGCTGAACTGGGGCGAGCTGGTCTGACTCGCGGAGGTCGGGTTCGCCGGCGCGAATCCGACCCGCGTATTACGCCCGGGCCCCGATGACACCTTCCAGCGCTGCGGCCAGCAGGGCCGGCGGGGTCTGGACCGAGGCATGGACCGGGGGCTGCACCGGCGCCGGGCGGCGCGTCAGCTCCCGGAAATAGCACAGGACGAACACCCGC